>JAFGQP010000127.1 GCA_016935635.1 Sedimentisphaerales bacterium | reverse complement strand
TGGGCCCCACCCTGGATCGGGGTCAGCGGCCGGACCGCTGGAGTGCATGGCGGCCCACCGTGTCTGTCTGTCAACACGAAGACCTGATGATTGACCGCTTTGAGCTGTTGGTGGAAAAGAAATTCGAGCCGATGGCTCGCATTATTATCGAAGATATCCGCCTGGTTTCGCCTGAAACTCAGGTGGTCCCTCACTTGATCCAATGGAAAGACCCCTGGGATTTTCAGGAAGTCTATGGTGTTCTGCATGACTTCGCCAGGGGATACCGCTTTGATCCCGACCATGAAGAGTACTTGATTCATATAACCACGGGAACTCACGTTGCCCAGATTTGCGAATTCTTATTAACGGAATCCCTTTACTTCCCCGGCAAGCTGCTGCAAACCAGTCCGCCCAAACGTCATGTACCCGGTGATCCAGGCAGTTACCAGATGATCGATCTGGATCTGTCTAAATATGATCGTATCGCGATGCGATTCAAGCAGCAGATACGGGATGACATTTCATTCCTGAAATCCGGGATACAGACACTCAATACGCAATTTAATGCCCTCATCGAACGTATTGAACACGTTGCTTCCCGCACCACGGATCCCATCCTGCTGATGGGGCCCACCGGCGCCGGCAAGTCTCAACTGGCCAGACGCCTCTTTGAGCTGAAGAAAACCCATCGTAAACTCAAAGGCCATTTCGTCGAGGTCAACTGTGCCACCATACGCGGCGATGCGGCAATGTCCGCCTTGTTTGGACATACCAAAGGTGCATTTACCGGCGCGGTACAGGCCCGAAAAGGCCTGCTCAAAACTGCCGACGATGGAATTTTATTTCTGGATGAAATCGGCGAACTGGGACTTGAAGAACAGGCAATGCTGCTGCGGGCCATTGAGGAAAAACAATTCCTGCCGGTCGGGGCCGATAAAGAACTCGGCAGTAATTTCCAGTTGATTTGCGGAACCAACAGGGACTTGCAGGCCAATGCGGCAAACGGGCAGTTCCGTGAGGATCTGCTGGCCAGAATCAATCTATGGACCTTTCATCTGCCGGGGATCAAAGACCGACCTGAAGATATTGAACCCAACATTCAATATGAATTAGAGCGATACGCCGCGAATACTGGGACTCACGTTCGATTCAACAAAGAAGCACGCCAGCGATTTATTTCGTTTGGAACTTCCGGACAGGCCCTGTGGAAATCCAACTTCCGCGACTTGATCGGGGCCATCACCCGTATGGCCACGCTGGCGCCGGGAGGACGAATCAGTGAAGATATTGTCGAAGAGGAAATCCAAAGACTGGTGCAGTCCTGGCAGCCGGCAGACAAAGACGACAATATTGAACTTCTGGAAAAATGCCTCGGAAAAGGAAAACTTCTGCATATTGATGAATTCGATAAACCGCAACTGGCCCATGTGATTCGAATCTGCGCTGCGTCCAGAAGTTTATCGGAGGCAGGACGCAGGCTCTTCGATATTTCCCGAAATCAAAAATCCAGCCCCAATGATGCCGACCGACTGAGGAAATATCTGTCACGATTTGACTTAACCTGGAAAAGCCTTCAGGATATCGTGTGAATATCCATAGCCAGGACCAGATTCTTCTGTAGAACGTGAACTATCATAAATGATTTGAGAAATTGTTTTCCAAATCATCCAACCATCAAAACAATCTATTTCACCTGAAGCTGCAGCCGGATCTCGTCTAAAATTGCCCCCATCGCCTTTTCGCGAGGACCTTCCAAATTCACGCCGGACGCCAGGGTATGCCCCCCGCCGCCGTATTTCTGAGCAATCTGCCGAACATCCACGCGTCCCTTGCTTCGCAGCGAACAGCGGAATCGGCCATCGGCCAGTTCCACAAACAGCGTCGCTACTTCCACCGTCTGAATACGCTGACACTCGTCAATGAGATTTTCCGTATCCGGCCCGGACGAGCCCGTCTCGTCAAAATCCCTGCGAAGGATATACTGCGTGGCAATCCGCCCGCCGTCGTGCAGCTCCAGATGGTCAAGCATCCGCGTCATCAGCTTCAGCCGTGCCGGCGTAAAGCTCTGATACATCTTGCGATACACATCATTGGGCCGCACCCCGGCTTCAATCAGTTCAGCGGCCGTATGAAAAATCCGGCAATCCGCATTGCCGTACTTGAACCAGCCGGTGTCCGTCGAAATCGCGATAAAAATCGCCTCCGCAACCGCAGGCGTAATCACCCAGCCGACCGACTTGAAGAAATCATAGACAATCTCCCCAGCCGCTGCCGCTGCAGTATCAATCAATTCCACTGTCCCAAGCCCATCACCTGTAACATGATGGTCTATGACCAGTATTTGCTTGCCGCATTTTTTGAGCCACTCTTCAAGACCTGGAAGCTGCACAAGACTATTGGTGTCCACTATCACAATCAGGTCAATATCACGACAGTAATGATCTAGTTCCTCTTTTTTGATATCGTTATTTAAAACCGCAACACGGGTCTCAAACATCGATTCATACCAGCTTGCCAGGGGCGACAAAAACAACCCTTGAGCCTCTTTCCCGGCCGCCTTGAGACCTTCCATCATCGCTCGCACACAGCCGCAGGCATCGCCGTCCGGCCGGATATGCG
This sequence comes from Sedimentisphaerales bacterium, assembly GCA_016935635.1. GTDB lineage: Bacteria > Planctomycetota > Phycisphaerae > Sedimentisphaerales > Anaerohalosphaeraceae > Anaeroglomus. Next base: position 10,302 of record JAFGQP010000127.1, on the reverse strand, counting down.
TCGTAATCAACACGCGTTTAGCTGCCATCATGCAGGTTAACGCTCTTTTGTATTGTTCTTTCTGAATCGTCATAAGTATATCCAAATAAACAGATTATAAAATATATAGAATCCGCCCCCCGAATGCAAGGAACAAAATACAATCACGCCATAAAAAACCAAAGGCGGCAATAATAATGATCTTTATTATGACTAACCATACTGCATCTATCTATAATTGTTATCGATTTAAGATTTGAATTCATATAATTCTTACCAGTTCTCCGGCTGGTCAACCAGCCTCACTGCACCTGCCAGAAAGAATCCATAGACCTTCTGCCCCTGGTCCTTCAACTGCTCCTGCCATGACGGCCAGCTTTACGGTATCACTATAAACCTTTTATTAGAAATTACTTATAAACTCTTTAACCCACTTCTTTCACTCCTATGCGCATAATTTCTAAAAAATTCACCAAAATCCCTTGCAAATTTTGCCTAAATCACTATAGTAATGGGTCTTTCGTTGAGAGAGAAAGGTGCGGATAATCCAGCAATACCCTGCTGAATCGAAAACAGGAGTCAGATATGTCAAGAGTATGCGTATTTACAGGTAAGAAAACAACGTTTGGGCGGAGCATTGCCCGTCGCGGTAAAGCCAAGTATCTGGGCGGCGTCGGTCGCAAGATCACCGGTATTACCAAACGTAAATTTAAGGCCAACGTGCAGACCGTCCGTGCCGTCATCAACGGCAAGGTCACCCGCATTCGGGCTTCAGCCAAGGCGATCAAAATGGGCCTGGTAGTTAAACCGGCCAAGCGGAACTACAAACCCGCCGCCAAAGCCGCTGAATAAGTTTAGCTTTCTGTTGATTAGTTTCAAGGCAAGACTCTATAACGTCTTGCCTTTTTTATTGATTACCCCCCTGCCCAAAACACACACCAGTGGATAATTCAGGAGTGGATAATTCAGGATTTGAATATAAAATTACTGCCCAGGGTCAGCGGGTCCATCATACCAATTGGCGGGATCGTTTGAATACAAAAGACCCGTATCCGTTGCGTCAGGATTCTTATGCTGCAGACTGGTTCCTGTACCATCGGCACCCGTCGGCCAGGGTGCGGCGTCATTATACTCGATCGAATCCACCCGAATATAATACCGGTCCTTCTGCCATTCCTTGTCTGCGGGGCGAGATAAAGTCACCCGTTCCCCATCATTGTTGAGCTTGCTGTCGTTTTCAAACGGACCCAGTACCTGAACCGTCAATGCCCCATACCAGGCCGCAAAATCTGCGGGATTTTCGGCCACAACCACATACCCCTTGGCCGGAATCGTGGTATCCATGGGAAAGGTAAAGTCAATCCCATTGGTAAACCGCCAGGGTACCAGCTCCGTGGTTATATTCAGCGGATCTGCACTGAGCTGGGTGCTGACCCAATCCTGCAGAACCAGCGGCTGGTCAGTCAGATTATGCAGTTCAATAAACTCCCCGCCGGCATTGGTCGAACCGGGCCGGTACATAATCTCCGTCATGATCACCGGGCCAACCAGAGGGCCGCTGTTTGCCTGATTTCCCGTGCTTGAGGCCATCAGGACAAAATCATATCCGCCCGACAGGCTGGCTTTCTCATAGCGTCCGAACGAAACCCCGGTTACCGAGGCTCCGAAGTCTTCGACGGCCACATACCCGGTCAATACCCCCTCTGCAGCACTTTGCAGATGCACCAGTTCGCCTCCCTCGCTAAGACTGAACGGCACATGGCGGATTCCCGGCCCCGTGGCTTCCGGGCCAAAATGGCTGTCTTCATAGAATACCAGGTATTCATGCCCGCCCAGGATGGTTCCTTCTTCGATCTGGTACTTGGTTCGATTGGCTTCGCTGTCATCATCGGACAGGTACCAGCCGCCAATATGGATGGGCATATCGGTAGTATTGTACAGTTCAATCCAATCCGGGCTATTGGAATGCGAATGTGCCAAAACCTCGTTGATGACAATGCTGCCCGGAGGCGGCAGGATATTGCTGTCATCATAGCCCGGTGAACCGCCTGCCATCGCACTGGGACGCCAGCCGGCCTTGCTGTTCCACAGGCTCATATCCGTTTCGTATGGATTCCGAATGGTCAGGGAAAATCCTTCCCCGTCCGTTACCGGATACCAGCTATCTTTAAAATCAAACTCCTGGATCGGATTGCCGAGGGCATCCAGCAGCCTGAGCATTTCCCCGGCATTATCCAGAGAGCCGGAATACTCGGCCGCGATGGTGCCGGTAAAGTCCGGATAACGCTGACGGAATTGCTGTTCATTGCAGACCAGCAGGATATATTGGCCGGGGGCCACACCGACAGGGCTAAACTGGACGTTAATCCCCTGGTCGAACCGAACCAGATTCAGGTTTATGGTTTGATCCCCGATATTGAGCAGTTCGAGAAACTCCTCATTCGGGTCCGACGGGTGATACATCAATTCGGTAATACGAAGATTTTCCCTGACCGACCCCACCGCAAACACGGCCTCATGCAAGGCCGACCAGATACCGTCATTTCGAACCCGGGCCTTGATGCGAGCGCTATACGCCAGTTGCTCTGCAGTTGTGTACACCCTGGCTGTTGGTGCAACATCGGGTGGAATGGTGTTATCTACGCCAGCGACGAGTTCTGCGGAGACAATAAAATCGGTGCTCGTTGTGTTGGCGTTGATACCCAAGATCGCAAGGATGTTCTGGCCATCTTTAATTTTGCCAAGATGCTGCGTCACAGAAAATTCTTCGAAGCTTGCAGTTTCATGGGACGTTGTCGCCCATGGATTTTCAGTAACTCCAGGGCTTCTGGCAATTTCCTGGCCATTGAGATAGGCAGCAAAACCATCGTCATACCGCATCCGCAGCTTCAGGAAAGACACCCCGGCCAGCTCCGCAGTATCTGCGGTAAACGGAATGCGAACATAGGCATACATGGAGGTATTCAACATCTGGTTAATGACATTATAGCTGATCCAGGGAAGATACTGAGAGCCGGTATCATAACCAACACCTCCGGTTTTGCCGTCCACATAAACGCCATGTGTCCAGCTTGAATCATCAAAAGGCTCGCTGCCGCCAGTCCATGCAGAATCCGGAACAGACCCGATCCAGACGGTTTTGGGATTAGACTCAGGGACCAATACGATATCCGAACCCGGCAGCGAGATTCCTGGCGCACGGGGATCATTGCCGTCTACAGTGTAGTAGATCGTCCCCGCACCGTTGGGATTGTTCATGGCCAATATATCTGTCGAAGCGATAGTGCCTCCATGCCGGGCAATTCCATTGATCAGAAACACCGGCGGGTCAATAGCCGGATAAAGCCCATTGGCACGGAGAAGATGAATCAGGGCGTAGGCATTGCCGGTGTTATGTATGTCGGGGATATAGTGATTGATCACATTATCCCGCTCGACGAGCCAGGAGTCTTCGCGGGTGAAATAATAGTCGGGTCCGTGAGGCGCGGCGGGATAATTCTGGTGATTGTAATTGTCCAGAGGACTGGGCTGTTCAATGACATTGCCGTAGGGTGTTTTCATCTGGGTGTCCCCCCAGCGGGCACTTTCGGCGACAATCGCTTTATCTATCCTGTTAGCCAGCCCCAGAAAGCGTTCCTGTGACGCAGACTGACTCAGGGCGCCATCATTGAAACATTGCCGATACACCCGGTCGGCAAACAACAGCCGGAATTCGTCACTGGTCCGCATTTTCTGAAACAGACTGCCGACTCCGCCGGTGCTGTTGATGCGTTCGGCGGCACGTCCATGGTAATCGAGAACGATTTCCTGGTCCCAGACAAAGAAACGGAACTTTCCATCCCCGCTGACGGGGTTGGCTGCGGCATACCCATTATGCTGCGGCCAATCCTCCGAATCGGCATAAAGATGCAGCAGAATATAATCGGCAAAATTCTCCACATCAAGATAGTTTTGCATCTGGGCATACCCGGCCGCCGTCGAGGGATCTATCGACATCATAGTATTCCATCGCGCCGGCGGTGTGGCAAAGTCTTCATTGATCTGCCAGTCGTCCTTATTGCCGCCCAGATGGTCGGCAAAGAAGTCCGGGGCCAGCCGTTCGGAAAGATTATACAGGCCAAAATACAGCCCATTGACATAGAGATGGACAAAGGAACCGGTACTTGAGGGCTGGCCCATGTCCGTCAGACTCTGTTTCATCCATGCATCCCGAATGTACATTGAATCATTGGGGCGATAACGAGTGGGTGCCCAGGAGACCAGCCCCCACGAATCGGTGAAACAGGCGCGTAAGACAAGCTGATTGAACTCCTCCACATCTAATCCGGGAAACAACGGATATTTCAGTTTGGAAGAGCCATATAGCGAGGTAAATGTCAGTCGCAGGGAATGTTTCTGCATCCGGGCAGGACGGCGGCTGGCATTGCCGTGCACTTCTATCTTGCAGTCCTCCTGAAAACCATCGACGCCGTCCGGGAGGATATACTCCAGCGAACACTTGCGTTCCCAGCGGTCCAGCGGGTTGGCATAGATGCCGCTGGTATCGCTGATAAACTCTTCCGGCTTCATGGAAATGGTGACGGTGGGAATATCAAGCAGGGCCTCCTGTACCGAATAGCCGGGCAAGGTGTTCTGGACAACACGCGGATCCATTTCATAATCGGCCGGAACCATCGCGCCGGCATCGGAACTGTATCCCCAGTCAGCGGGCCAGCCGGACGGATTGGATGGCTGACCGGCAACATCATCCACGAAGATATAGGTATGTGTGGTCACGCGCGAGGAATGATAGCCGGGTTTAAAAGCGACCGAACGAACCGTGCTGGTTGTCGTGATGAGCACAGGAACATTGGGATCATAAAGTAGTCCATTCTGCTCATCGGGTTCGGAACCATCCAGAGTATAATGAATCACGACGCCGGGTGTATCACTGATAATCTGCAAATCAAACGGCTGCGTGTAAAATCCTCTTTTATAACTGTGCGAAGTCTTGTCTGCAAACCCCGTAAATGCCTGCTGGTTGGCAGCGCCGGGCGTCGGCAAGGCAAAATAGTGGGGTGTATTCAACCACATGCCGTAAGAAATATCCGTTTCCTGAAGCGGATAGGCAGGCCGGTATTCGTGTGCGATACGCCCATCGGGAGACACCAGAGCCAGATATTCGCCGTCCCGCTCGAGAGCAAAGCTGGTATGCAGATAGCCCTTTGCATCCACATAGTTATCGACAGGCTGGTCGGAAGCAAAAACCACCATATATTGCTCGCCGTTGAGCACCGTTTGCGGCGGGAAAGGCCACATCCTGAGATTATCCGGGTCATCCGTCAGATACCAGCCGGCCAGAGAGACCGGTTCTGTGTCGGGATTGAATAATTCAATCCAGTCGGAGCTGTTGCCGTCCCCATCAGGAAATGACAGGTGGCTGGAGGCAGCGAATTCATTGATTACAACCCGGACCTGGTCAATCAGCCAGTTCCTCGACAGCATCGCAAAATCCTTTTCTCCCACATTACCGCTGACATCCAGGTCCGCACAGAATTCCAGTTGAAGGCAATCAGAAATGCTGAGCCATTGGTCTGCAAATATCTGCAAGTCTTCAAGGCCCACCCTCCCATCGCCGTTGATATCGCCGTACAGCGGCTCCGGGACGTGAATGGTTATGGTATGCTCGGACATCTTAGCATCCGCCGGACCGCCAACCCAGGGGCCGTCTGAAACTTGAACTTTCAGTTCATACGTTCCCGGCAGCGTAAATACCGCGGTGATGTCTTTAATATCCGCTGAAGTCGGGGAAAAGGTTATGGGTGCCGGGCCGCTGGTCTGAACCCATTGATAGACCAGTCCGTATGGATCGCCCACAGATGGATTTGCCGGGTCGCATCCTTCCTCATAGGGCCTGCCGTCATCGGTGACGGTGATATCCATGGGCACCGACTTATTGACTTGGGCCACCATGGTATCGGGAGCCTGAATCTGGGGGGCCGCATTGTAGCAGGAATCTGTATTTTCCAGAATCAAGGCATTGATAAAGGAATAAATCGTTTCTGTTTCCGGCGTATTTGGACCCTTGGTGCTTTGAAGGACAATCTGTCCATTCTCGTCGGCCGTCATAAGACCGGTATGGGCATAATCGTCCGCCCCCGTCGGGAGAATGGCGCCGTTGAACGCGGTTGTGAATAAATACGATCCATTTGATGTCCATATCGCTTCCCGCGGGGGATTGGCTGTACTGCCCGAATCAAACGAATACATCGTCAGTCGATACACCGTATTGGCCTCTAATCCCGTCAGCGTGATTTTTAATCCATCAACGCGACCAAAAATAAAGTCTCGATAGATCTGCTCATACGGAATCCCTGTGGGAGTCGTACGTCTCCGTTGATTGGATGCATTGGTGTCACTGATAATCGTGACCGTCATTCCTCCGATAGTCGCCTGGGCAGTCTGATTGTCTGAACCCATGGCAATTGGAGTGAATCCCGCTTCGGTCTCGGCAGGGGTGTTGAAATCTTTGTCGTTTACATCCAGTTTGAAAATTGCAGCTGGTGTAATCGAAACGCCAATCAAAAGATAAACAAGCACCCAGAATAATTGGTTTGATTTCTCTTTATTCATCTTGAATCACATTGAATCTCTTTGCTGTGGAAATATAGGGTAAAGATCAGATAGAATCTACGATGTGTGATGGACTCTTGCCCCCTGCGTCGTATCCTGAGAAGGTGAGAAGCAAACTTCTCACCTTCTCCGATACAAATTCTTGCTTTTGAAACACGCGATTACGGATTCGTGACCTGGTCGGTCAGATTTCTATCATCCAACCATTGCGCGGCAAAGCTCGCAAAATCCATCAGATCTACATCGCAATCCTGATCTATGTCATAAAAATTGAAGCCCGCCCAGCCCGGCGCATTTTGGGCCGCTGCACAAGCGTCTTCAGCGACAGAGATTTGCAGCGTGTCCGCTGTCACATTGCTCTCTGAATCGGTTGCGGTCAATCGCACCTCATACGTCCCCACGTAATCTGCTGTGAATTCTGCCGTAGGAGCGTACAAATCAGCATTGGTCTTTGTGACATTCGCGTTGACCCATCCAGCCGCCTTGGGGCCCCATGCCACACTGATAGTCACTGTAGTCCCGAAGGCATTAAAACTCTGCGGCGTAAAGGTGGACAGAACCTCATGAGAAGCCGTATAGGCCTGATAACCGGCCTGCACGGGTGTAGTGGGTTGTCCGAAATCGATCATCAATGGATCGCCCTCGCCTTCCAATACAAAGCTGTTCATTAAGAAGAATGAAGAGCTGGACGTCTCGTACGGCTGTTTATCAAACACGAAAATCACATCTGAACCGTCAGATACAATCGTGGACACAAATCTTGTATACTGATTCGGTTCCGACAGATCACGATTAGTGATATCGATATCCGTCGTGACCTTCAGACCTGTAGCATCCTGAATTGTCACGTCGAAAAGCCCTGTCTGATCCTCGGGATCGTGATGAGCCGAGGTCCAGCTGTACGAACCCGCCGGAAGCCCGCTAAGCGTCATGACAAGTGGATCCCCTACCGCTGGCGGACGCGTATCCGATCCGATCCAGTCCCGAAGCAAATCGGGTTCGGCAGAACCATCATTTCCGCCGCGATCGATCATTTGCGCAACATTCGGATTCGGATCGCCAGCGTATTTGACCACTTCCCATGCCACTTCGGTTACATCGTTTGTAGCATCGGTGACGGTCCCCGCCAGCTCCGCAGGCATAAAGCTCAGCGCCGTGACCAGATCACTGCCGGCATTGACTACCGGTCCGGCACCAATCGCCCTAAAGTACCAGGGAGGAGATGTCTGGACTGTATATGTATTCGGATCAATTGTATAGTGAACATCAACCACCCAATAGTAAGTCTGGAACCAATCAAAGTTTGCCGGCGGATTGAATTGTGTAACGGTGCCGGCAAGGTTTGTTTCCGCAACCCAGCAACTGCTGTCTCGATTGGCAACCTTGGCCTCGTTGGGATCCACATAAAGATCATAACTTACAATCTCTGTGATAGCGGGATTTGTCGGAGGCAGCCAGGACAAGTGACTGGGGACTCTGCTGCGATCAGACAGATCCAGCGCCACACCGGTTTCGCCCACCTCAGGGTCGGGTGTATGCGCCGTGTGGATATAATCGATCACAAAGCCATTCATACCCCAAATCCTCCTGTGCGTGTCGACAGCAGAGTAGGGGGCGAAACGCATGACGATGTCATCCGTGCCGTTTGCCGAAAACAGTGTTTTGTATGTCGAAGGCAGTGCATACGGATCAGGACCATGTTCTCGTGCGGGCGACTCCGGGGTGCCGCCTTCGGTTCCGTCGGTCATGACACCATCGGAGAGCTTCTTATAGGTTGCGCCGCCATCGGTTGAAATCCAGACGGCGAATGGACCATGCGCATTTTCAGTGTCATGATGAAATGATGTCCACGTATAGCTGCCCGCGGCCAGGCCACCGACTCTCAGCTCGAAGTACGTGGGAGTCCCAGTCGTGCCGTCCCAGTCACCGTTACCCCCTTCCCCCGTACGTGTATCGATGCCGATGAAGTCCGTAACGAGATTAAGATAACCTAACGAATTATCCCATGTGGCATCATTCGTAGCACCGCGGTCGATCGACTGCATAACAGTATTCCTGGTCGTATTCGGCCAGAGGGGTGTCACCGTAATCCCGCCGTAATTGGCCGTGCTGAATTCAGCCGCCGCTTCATGGTTGGCATGATACGAGGACCATCCTGCCTGATTATGGTTGGCCGTCGACAAACCGGGATCCACGACCGAGACTGAATCGCCCCCGCCATCCTGATTTGAGTTAAAATCCACCTGTAAGACAGCCCCCCAAACAGCGGACAATCCCATTAATAAAAACATCACAATTACATACATCATTCCTCTGCTCATGGTTTTACCTCCTAAAATTTATTAAATTTTCTTTTGCTTGCTTCCATTCCACCTCAATAAGACTGTACACATCGGAAACCAATTGTCGTTCGTATATATACCTCCTTTCATTGTTGTCCAAAAATCTGGAGGATTACGAAGAATCCAACCTGTTCATTTTCTGTAACGATGAGGCCGGGCTATTGCCATATAATTGATTATCTTCTTTCTGATCTGAAGTTAAATATTCAATTACACAGTTTGTCACACCTTGTGTAATCAGTTTATCCTCACGTTCTTTTGTAAAAGAATTCCGCCACTTTCGAATTTCTGAGTGCCCATCGCAAAATCCCATAATGCTGCTGTCGCCAGGATTGACGGTCATTGGACCCCACCAATCCCGTTTTGTTTATCCCTGATATTCAGGGGCATACCGTGCAAAATTGCTTCCGTTCCAGTTTCTTGTTTGGTAGACCCCACAAAAAAAATAACACTGCATGGGGGAGGTGATTTCCAGGTGCTGTTTAATCTGGGTGTCATACAGAGCGTTTCCGAAAACGCAAGGCTGACCCTGCCTTTGGTGCCGATCGTGAAGGAGGTAAAGCCCAATTCCAGCTCAGATGCTGGCGCGGTATTTGCCACATCCAGTTTAAAAATCTCAACCCCGGCAGCAGCGACACAAAGCAGCCAAAAACACGATGTCATCCAAACGATGTTCTTTTTGGGCTTCATGCTCTTTTCTCCTATTTTTTTATCCTCTTATTCTATGCTGAATCACTGACATGCTTACCCTTGAATTCTCCGAAGTGATGAAAACCCTGACCTTTTTAAGGCGGCTCACAATACGGCATTATCTGAAAAACCCTCATCGCGAATTCCTGCCAATATAAATCGTGAAATTTTTAAAAAAATCCACCTGCTCCACTGTCCTGGTCAGTCCCTGAATGGCTGACTCTGGATAATACGTATGGTGATGCAATTGCCGCGAACACCATCGTCTTTAAACGTAATGTGTTCCCTGTAATTACTCACGTTTTCCCGTCCTGCGTATCCAAGAGAACTGTATCTTGCCGAAACGCAGAATTATCCATTGTACTACCAAGACATATATATTATAATGACTATATATTTTGTTAAAATGCACAATATTGCAGATTTATTGTCCAATAGTGCCATATGTATCGATATGTACGAACACAAAGCGAGATAACTTGTCCACAGGTCCTACTTGTTCAGGATAATAATGAGTCTTTTTATCCTGTTTTTCACCATACTACCGTGGACCAAGATCGACCCACCGGAAGAATCGAAACATTCTGTGAGCACACGCACGACGTTTATCACATGGTCTTATATGCCCACTCCACAGGCTATTATTCGCTGCACGGCCGCAAACAAAATGTCCAGCCGG
>JAFGQP010000126.1 GCA_016935635.1 Sedimentisphaerales bacterium | reverse complement strand
GGCAGCGGCGACCTGATGGACGCCCCTACAATTTTACAGCGGATGCAGGAAACCGGTGTTGACGGTGTTCTGATCGCTCGTGGAGCCATCGGAAATCCCTGGATATTTTCCGACAGCATCGCCCTTTGGGAAGGCAAACCCTTACCCCAGCCCCCCAGCCTGCAAGAGCAAGCAGACATCATGCTCCAGCATTATGAAATGATCAATCAGGAACGGCCCGGACGACGCGGAGTCTCCTTTTTCCGCAAGTTTTCCGCCCGTTTTGCCCACCGGCATCCCGAACGCAAAAAAGTGCTTCTGGATTTTATGCGGGTTAAAGAACCCCAAAGACTCCGAGACCTCATCAATCAGTGGTATATTCAGTACGCCTAATCCGGCATCTTTATCACAAATCCAGGCAATTCCTGATATTGCCCTATTGTTATTAGGTATATATAAAAATCTGTAACCACAAATTTCTGCATCTCGTCTATATTAACAGAATTTGGAGTAACTACTGGAAATTCCGGAGTCCTTTTATTATAATATTGGACATTACAGGTTTTATATGACAAACAGAATCAAATATATCGGGTTGGTTTTAGTCGTTGCGGCCGGGATTGCTCCGGTTTGGGGGGCTCCATTGAATCCCGCCCAGATTAACCGTCAGGCCAATTGGGTTCTTCATGCCGACATGGACACCTTCAAATCCACCACCATGTCTGCATTTTTACGGCAGAAATCGGCCGAGGCAGGGCTTGAAGAAAAGATGGAACAATTCAAAAAAATGTTCTCTTTTCATCCGATTGACGATGTACATGGTGTCAGCATTTATGGATTTGATAATGAACAGGACCATGCGGTCGCCCTGATTCACGCGGAATTTAACGCCAATAAGCTGATTAGCCTGCTGACCCAGCCGGAAATGGTAACATACGGGCCCCATACGATTTACAGTTGGAGGGCACAAAATGCAAAAAAAAATAAGCGTGAATATGGCACGATATGGGGTTATAATCTTATCATAATGTCCGGCTCCATCGAATCCGTGCAGCAGGCCATTGATGTGCTGGATGGAACAACAGAAAATGCATCAACAGGGTCTTATTTATCTGGTTTCATTGCAGAACCCGGCCAATTTTTGTATGTTCGTGCCGACCAGGTTTATGAGATCGCCAAGAATGACCCTGATGACATCATGATGAAACAAATGGAGCAGCTTTTGATGACCGCCGGCGAAGTCAATGGTCGATTCCAGTGTCGAGTTGATGTAGGCATTCCATCACAGGATAAACTGGTGGAAATTGAGCAGATTTGCCGGGGCTTGCTGGCATACGGGCTCATGGATGTAAAACAGAATAATCCGGAGTTGTCGCCGATTCTTCAGGCGATTCAGATACAGCCCAGCGCGGGATTATTGAGCGTCTGGATGGAATACAAAAGCTCGGATTTTGTGGATGCACTGAGCAAGGCGGCCAAACGGATGACCGTCAAAGAGAACGCGACTGTGATCAGCGGCACCGAGAAGGCCGTGAGCAATCGCAATTAATCTTTTTTGAAAGGCTGTGAGGATGGCCAGTTCAGATACAACAGTCAGTTTTGTTCTGGGTCAGACCGTACTGGCAGGCGAGGCACTGGAAACCGCCCGCAAGACTGCCAGTTCGAACCGACGTGAGCTTGTGATTGCCGCCAAGGCCGGCTGCAGGGACTCGTTCACTGAACTCGTACGACTGCACACCGACAGTATCCTGCGATTTTTCTATGCCAGACTTCGCAATCTGGCCGATTCCGAAGACCTGGCGCAGGAAACATTTCTTCTGGCCTGGCGGAATATCGACCAATGCCGACAGGACAGCAGTTTCAGCGCCTGGCTATTCACCATTGCCCTAAATCAGCTGCGAACCCGTATGCGGCGGAAAAAAATCCTGCTTCCGCTGACCAATATCCTGCGCTGCAACAGACCCGGCCCCAACCAGAGCGTGGAAGGCAAGGAAGAAAATCAGCAGCTCTGGGATGTTGCTGAAAAACATCTCAGCAGTGACCAGTATACCGCCATGCTGCTGCGATATCGTGCGGAACTTTCAACGATGGAGATTGCTGAGGCCATGAATAAAACCCATTCGCATGTAAAGGTGCTTCTGCACCGGGCCAGAATCAAGCTCCACAGCCGAATTGAGAGGACAGAATGTTCTGAAACGGCTGAATAGAGATTCAGTTGCCATCAAGTTTGACTGAAACTAGAATTGGATACAACAAGACAATGATATGCTGGTATTATAAATGGAAGATTTCAAAGCTCGCCGATGAGAACGACGCGGTGTTGTCACATGATGTTGCCAGCCATTTAAAACATTGTGAGCATTGCCGACGGTTTTACCATCTGTGCCGCGGAATCGAACGGGAACTGGATATTGAAATGCCGCTGCCAGCCAGGGCATCTATCGAAGTTCAGAATAAAGTTGCAGAGCATCTCAACAGCACGAGCATCAGCCAGAAACGTCGGATTATTCATCGCCGGCATCGCTGGTCTATGGCTGCAGCGATCTTTCTGCTGGCCGTTCCTGCGGCCGTTATGTGGACTATTTCCAGCGACTTGTCCACCATGCTGCAAAAAGAACGGGCATTAGCACAGGACATCAGCACCCTGCCGGCACTGGTCAATCGCCAATGGATTGATGAACACAAACAGATTATTCCTTCTGAATATAAACTGGTCAGCCCATTCCGGCAGCAGGTTCAGGAATTGACACAGAACGGTCGTCAGGCAGCACAATTCATGTTTGCCTGCCTGGATCCTGGGTTCCAGATAACTGAAGAGGAATCCGAAGAACAGGATCCAGTGATCATCGACTATACGTATCTGACGCCTCGTCAGCCGAATTAAACCTGTTTTCAAAGCAGCTTCAAAATAATTGAAGCCTGTCAATTAATTCTCATACTGCCCAATCATACGGCATCCGCAAAATCATTGCAGGGCAAGGTAATGTGGCTTTGTCTGTACCTGTTCCGGATTTCAACCACCGCTGCAGCCCGCTTAGGGGCAAACAGGATTGGCACATTCCAGCCATGCGGCCGCCATGGATGCCAGGTCGTACATGTCAACTATGCAATCACCCGTCACATCTGCGTCCAGGCTGCACTGGTAAATTGCAAAGGCTGCATTGCTGATATCGTAAACACCGGGATTGGCCATATTGGATACCCTGATACGCGATTGCTGCGCGTCGACCATAGGGACAAGCCATGCATAGAAGCCGCTGTTGCCAGCGTTGGCAGGATAAACCTGTGACCAGGACAGCCCGTTGTCAATCGAAAACTCAATCAGCACTGTATCGATGATGCCGGTATAACTCCAGGTAATATTATAAACGGAGCCGCCCTTGATCACTTCTGTTTCATTGGGGGTAAGCAGTGTCAGGGTCGAAGCTGCAGGAGCAACCACCCGCAAACCTTCCAGGTTCTGAAAACCCCATTGATTGGGTGATCCAAATGTGCTTAAAATTTTTGCCCCATCGTAGTCCGTGGAATTGGCCGTCGTTGCAGCAGAAGGTGTCGCTTCCAGTTTGAAGACTTCAGTGCTGCCGACACCGGATGCAGGGCTGACTCCCTCGCCTGCAGGACCATAAATTATCACCCCGGAGGCATTCCGGATTCGAAGCTGCCAGTTACTGCTGTTGACAGGAAAACTGGATGCCTCAATATAGAGTCCGCTGGATGTGTTATTGGCCTGGACGTTAATCCACCAGTCCCCCGCCGCAGGATTATAGCTGATGTCGGTGGGGATATTCTCGGAGATTGTAATAATGGTCCCGCTTCTCAGATCGGACCAGATGCTATGGCCGGTCAAATCGAGTGTTTCATCAAGCAATCCATCGGTGTAAATGTCGAACTTCCAGTACCGCATATCCAGATGATCGGTAATGACCACCAGCTCAAACCAGTCGCCTCCATTGCCGGGCACTCTGCCGAAATAGGAATCTGAGGCTCTTCCGCCGGCTTCATCGGCCAGGGCCGTTCCCCCTCCCAGATATTCAGCGTCATCCACCGCATTATATTCATTCAGAATCACAGACGCACTAAAAGCAGTGCCGGCGAAAACAAACATCAAACAAATTACAGACAAGCAGACTCTTTTTAACATTTCAACATCCTTTCGCTACGCAGAATGCATCGTTGTTGGACAAAAACTACCCCTCATATAGAAAGAATTATACCAAATTACCCCTGTTTTTGTCAAGAATATTAACTATGCTCCAGTTCCAAATAGACTTAGTCTTTTTTTGAATTATTTGATAATCCAGTTCATGTATGTCGACTATTTTTTGATCTTTTTGATAACAATCGCCCTGCCAAGAACCAGAAGCAGCAAAACCGCGCAAAGGCTGTTGAACCAGGCGGGAAACATGTCGCCGTGGGCACAGATGCTCTCTTTGGGGATGCCGCGGAAAAACAGGTCGATAAGAAATCCTGCCGTGAATGCTGCAATTACAACGGATACAAGATATAGTATTGCTGTTTTTTTCCCCAATACCGACCATAGCGTTGTAAAGGTTGCGGCATTGGTTGCGGGCCCGGTCATCAAAAAGACCATCGCTGCTCCGGGATTAAGCCCTTTCGCAACCAGGGCTGCCGCAATCGGGACCGAAGCGGCTGAACAGACATACATCGGAATTCCCACGGCCATCATCACCAACATTGCCAGGATCCCCCCGCCAAAGGCCAAATAGGTCGAAAAGAAATCATCCGGCATCAGGATGGAAATGACAGCCGCAAGTATCAAACCCACCAGCATGGCTTTGCCGATATCGGCAGGCAGAACTAAAAATGCATAACGTAATGCTTTGAGCACAGAATTTTCTTTTTTCGCCTGTTTATCACAATTGTCAGATGGAGGCTGGCTCGGACGAGTGTCATGACGGTCAAACAAACTTACCATCGTACCGCCAAAAAGGCCGCTGAGCATAGCCACGATGGGACTGAACACCGCAAACACCGGCCCCAACAGACTATAAATCAAAAATACATTATCCAGCCCGGTCTGAGGCGTCGAAATCAAAAAGGAAATGGTCGCTCCCTTACTGGCTCCGTTTTTGTACAAAGACATTGATACAGGGATAACACCACAGGAACACAGCGGCATCGGCACGCCGAACAGTGAGGCCTTCAAAATTGCCCAGAAACCTTTTGAACCCAGATGACGTTCAACGGTCCTGGAGGAAATGAAAACACTCATAATTCCGGCTACCAAGAAACCAAATAACAAATAAGGCGCCATTTGCGTCAGAGTCACCCAGAAATTACTCAAAAATATGAGGATCGATTCGAACATACCATTCACCTATTTTCATATAGCCTTAATAGGATTTTATACGCTCAAAATCTTTATCCTGTTCAGATATATAATCATTTTTGCCTGCTGTTTAAATCATGCTTTCAGGCGTTAAATATCTGGCGGGTAACGGTTTAAGCCCTTCCATCATGATCGCATTGCCGCGAATCTGAAGATAAAAGCCGAAAACCGTTTTCATAACGGACATTTGTGTTTTATCAGCAGCGATAATCAGGCCCTGTTTATCCACATAAAAAGCCATTGGTATCTGGCCTGTTTTTTTCCGATGGCGGGTTATGGCCTTATGAATCACTTTTATGTCCGGTTTATCAATCCACACGATGCCCCCGGCCAGATAAGTGATTTCCTCCGGAGTAATTGTTCCTTCAAACCATCGTCTTTCAGGCAAAACACCATTAGAGGTTCGCATCCGATTTTCTGGAACCGGCTTGACAATCATGGATGCACTCTCTTTACTCAGACACTCTGCTATCTTGGCAGATGTTTTGGGCAGCTGCTTGCGCTGAGGCAGACAGGCGGGTTTTAATCCGGGCAGATTCTTACGGCAAAGGCGTATGATATGACCAACCATCTGAATGGCCTGCCGGGCAGTGTTACAACTAACGATCAGACCGTGGTTGGAAAGCATCAAAACAGCCGTGCTTGTTTTATCTGTTCGTCTCTTGAGCAGCAAATGCTGTATTTGTCCGGCAGTTACGACTCCCAGCCCGCGGAAGGCAATCCATTGAAAATCGTAATGCTCCGCAAGCACAGCCCGGAGCAAATGTTGTCCCCCGCGTGAACACAGATACGGCAGCAGGTAAACCGGGTGCAGATGAACAACACATCGTCCCAATAAAGCATGAAAGAATGTTTCGATCGAAGGCATGGACGAAGACCTCAATCCATCACAACAGCAATTCATCAATCCTTCTGAAATTTTTGCAGGAGTCGTTTTGGATCGAGCCAGACGATTCAGCAGTTTGATGACTTCGGCGATATCCACCTTTCGCCAGCCTTTGACGGCTGTCATCCGGCCCAATTCCGAACCGCTGGCTTTAATGAACATCCCCCCATCATCGGTTTTGATGGAAATATTGCCCCCGCCCTTCCAGACCAGATGCTGGTTTGAGCCAAGCGTGCGGGAAATATGTATCAATTCACGAAGTGATGGTTCCATCAGGATATCTTTACTTCGGAGTGGGCTGCGGAGTCTGAGCCGCCGGTTCTGGCGGAGCTGGAGAAGATGCCGGCGCAGACAGGCTGATTTGTCCCTGACGCAGCATCCGGGCTTTTAACACCGTCACCGCCGCAGAAAGCTGAGGATCTGCAGCGAACAAATCCCCATGCTGAATATCGGGACCGGCCTTTTCACTCAGTTTTTGCCGAAACTCCAGGAGGGATTTAATCTCCCCGCTTTTTAAGTCCACTTCAACTGTCGGAGTAATCCCCCAATCCGTGCGGTTTTCACGTTTTGCCATGTAGCGATTTTGAACCGGACTTCCATCCGGCAGGTAATAAAATGCCGTCGTAAATTTCAGTTCACAGCCGTCCCATTTGCCCTGTATAATCTCCTGAACACTCCCCTTGCCGTAACTGCGTGAACCCACAAGGATGGCCCGATCATATAATTTGCATCCCAGTGCCCCGGCGACAATCTCGGCGGCACTGGCTGTGCCCGAATCCATCAGAATCACTATCGGATACTGCCGCTTTTTGCCCTTGCCCTTGGCCGACCAGACGGCGGCCTGCCCTTTGCGATCCCGGCTGGCTACAACCGTTCCCTGATCAAGAAACAACCCCGCCAGTTCAGCCGCCTCATTGAGCAGTCCCCCTCCATCGCCGCGTAAATCCAAAATCAATCCGTGCAGTTTTTTCTGCTCAAGCTGCGACAGAATATCCTCTGTTTTCTTCGATATGCCTTCGGTGAAACTTTGCACCTGGATATAGCCGATCCCCAGTTCGGTATTCAGCAAATAATCCCATTGATTTCCCGCCGCATCCCCGTTGCTCCGTACCGTTCCCTGCACTGCCGGGACAACAACTTCACCGCGGGTCAGCTGAATATCCATAGGCTGCCCCTGTCCGCGCTGGATGGTTAAAGTCACCTGGGAATCCTTCGGGCCGGAAATCTGCTTGACCACACAATCGATCGGAACATCCTGTGTGCTTTGACCGTTCACTGCAACAATCAGATCACCGGCGAGAATCTCGGATTTCCATGCCGGGGAGTCGGGAATAATACTAACAGCTTTGATATATTTATCTTCCCGTGCAAGCTGAATGCCCACACCTGAAAATTTGCCGGTCATCCCTTTTTCGAAATCCGCCACTTTGTCCGGCCAGACAATATTGGTATAGGGATCCAGGGCTGCCAGCGAGGCATCCGCATAGTGTTCGACAATTACGCCGGCAGGCAGTTTCAGGGTATTTTGATTGTGAGTTAAAACCGACTGGAAGTATCCCTCAAACTGTTGGGGAGTCAAAGCGTTCTTTTCCCCACGGAGCTTTTCCATCAGCAGCTCAATTTCCAGGCACCAGTCATCCACCTGCTTGGAATCCGCTGTAAACATGAACTCCGTATTGTTTTCCCGAAAGACCAGGCCCAGCATCAGACATCGCTGCAGGGCTTTTTGTGCCATCTGCCGATAATCCAAAGGCGTCACATAGCCGGTATCCAGTGTTTTCAAAACTTCCAGAAAGACCTCAGGGCGGATGGTGTCAAATCGGGCGACGTCACGACATATGCTTTTTCGCAAACCGCCCGATACAATCCTGAATGCTTCCGCTTCTTCGGTAACCTGGGCAAGAAATGCATCTTGCGGTTCGAATAACCGCAGATAGGCATACCCATTCATGGCCTCGACAAGCTTTTCCTGTTCATAAAGAGTCTTGCTTTTTGAATGAATACCCTCCAGAAATAACTTTACCTTTTGGTGATGCAGAAGGTCTTTTTTCTGGGTTTCATTCTCAGCGTATTCATAGGCTTTTAACAATCGATCCAAAACCTCTTTATCACTGCGATTGGGATCCGAACGCTCCAGAAGCTCGAAAAGCTTCTGAGTCTGGGTTTGATATATAGATTGCCTTTGGCCGACCAACTGCTGCTGGAGGCTGATGTAATTCCCGACAACCGTACCCAGAAATTGGCTCTCCGGGGTTGCCGGCGAGATTGCCTGAATTGCTTTGTGAGCCTGGTCAAATTGCCCCTGTTCGATTTGAAGACATATCGAGGCGACTTGTTCAGTTGGTTTAGCAGGCGAATCCTGAGCAGCCCAACTCCACCCCAAAAGGCCTGCCAGAAATATTATAGATACAATACCTGTACGATATACTTTTTGGTTCTTCATTATCCAATTCTCATTATTTTTCAAGAAATGACATGATACAGACCCCTCACGAAAATATCGAGAAAAAAACATTGTATCCCATCAAGAAAAAAACCCCGCTCATCATCCGAGACAGGGTCTGTTGTAATTGCATTCGCTAGACAGATTTATGGTCCAAAAATCCCTCCAACTTTCGAGCCCGAACCGGGTGCTGAAGCTTGCGGATGGCCTTGGCCTCCACCTGACGCACACGCTCACGGGTCACTTTAAAGATACGCCCGACCTCTTCGAGGGTATACGTATAACCGTCGCCGATACCGTAACGCAGCTTGATGATTTCGCGTTCCCGATAGGTCAGGGTCTTGAGCACCTGGTCGATGCGTTCCTTGAGCATTTCCTGGGTGGCCGACTGCACGGGCGACTCGGCACGTTCATCTTCAATGAAGTCGCCGAAGTAACTGTCCTCGCTTTCGCCAATGGGTCGATCCAGGCTGAACGGGTGCTTGCTGATTTTCATCACACGCCGCGTCTCGGCCAGGCTCATTCCGGCCACTTCGGCGATTTCTTCCAGCGTCGCTTCCCGGCCCAGTTCCTGCATCAGATTTTTGCTGACGGTACGCAGTTTGCTCATCGTCTCAATCATGTGCACCGGAATGCGAATCGTCCGGGCGTGGTCGGCAATGGCCCGGGTAATCGCCTGGCGAATCCACCAGGTCGCATACGTGCTGAATTTATAGCCGCGGCGATATTCATATTTATCAACCGCTCGCATCAGGCCGGTATTGCCTTCCTGAATAATGTCCAGAAAACTCAGGCCGCGGTTACGGTACTTCTTGGCAATTGACACAACCAGACGCAGGTTGCCGCCGGACAGTTCCCGCTTGGCCTGCTCATACTGGCTGAATACCGCTTCAATCGCACGCAGACGCTTATCCAGCAGCCGAGGCGTTTCCAGCACCAGTTCCTGAAGCCCCATCAGCTCCTGCCGCATCGCGTCGATGTCTTCGGCCGTATAGTCTCTGCCCGGACCGCCTTGAATCACCTGCTCCAGCTGATGCATTTTCTGCTGGATGCTTTGCAGTTTTTTCATCATCGGCTGAATGCGGCTGGTCCGCAGACCCAGTTCTTCCAGCAGCGTGGCAATCTTGCGCCGATTGCGGTGCATCTGCTTGAGCGGCTGGCGGGCATCTTCAATCGTCTTGGCCGTAACAGATTGCTCAAAGTAGCCGCTGTTTTTATCCAGCAGCTTAGTCACCGTCGTCAGGTTCATCGGCATCCGATTTTTCAGCGTCGTCCGGACGGGCATTTCACTGGAACCCATCTTCATCGTCCGATCAAACGGCAGCGCCCCTTCGTCGACCTGCTGAAGGATTTCAACCGCGGTCCGCGCACAATAATCGCATTCCAGAACCTTCCGGCGGAAAGCCATGCGCGTCAATTCAATCTTCTTGGCCAGGCTGATTTCCTGATCCCGCGTCAACAGGGGAATTTCACCCATCTGCGTCAGATACATCCGGACGGGATCATCGATTTTGCGTCCTTCGGTCTCAGCCAGCTCTTCCTCGAGCGTCAAATCCTCGACGGCAATCTCGTCTTCCGGGCCAATCTGAACAGGCTCTTCGAATTCCTCTTCTTCGGGGGTCTTTTTGACGTTGGCCTCGTCCAGCAGCTGGACGCCCATCTCATCCAGCGTCATCAGCAGGCTGTCCAGTTGATTGGGGCTGATCACCTCGTCGGGCAAATCGTCGTTAAGCTCCTCATAGGTCAGGAAGCCTTTCTTTTTGCCCTTCTCGATAATCGACTGTATGGCCTGATCCACTTTCTGACGGGCAGTTTCATCCGTCTCAAAAGGATCCGCACCATTGAGCAGGGGTGTATCCAGCGGATTGCTCTCTGGGGCAAAGTCTTTGTCGTCGATATCCATCGCCGGCTCGCCAGCCAGTTCCTTTTCCTCGGAGATTGATTCGTTTATTTCGTTTTTCTTCTTCTTTTCCGACATATTCCGTTATTACCTTAGGATTACTGATGCAGCATCAAGCCGACACGAAGCACATCCCTGCGCCAGCTGGCTGCCTTATTTTCGAACTCCCGGGCTTCTGAGATTATCCTTTCTCTGCAGAAGCATCTGATTTATTTTTTCGAGCGATTCCACATCATCATCACTCAGTGTTTTACTGATATCCTGCCGCTGCCGCTGCATCAGGCAGTACTGTATCGTCTCAACGGCATCATTCAGACGCCGGGCGAAATCGCCTTTCTGTCCGGCCAGTTCATCCAGACGCATCAATTCCTGAGCCGATTCCACCTGTTCAATCTGTCCCAGCAGCATCGTCAAAGTCGGCTCCTGACCTGCCCCAAGCAGTTCAAACAATGTCCGGGCAATGATCTTCAGGTGCCCCTCAAACAGGTCGGGACTAACGCGCCCCTGAATTCTGCCGAACAGGTCCGGTTCCCGCAAAAGCACCTCAATTATTTCCGATTGCGCCTGGACAAAAATGCTGCTTTGCAATTGCTCTTCAGCCTTCGGCTCTGCCTGCTGGGCCTGCGTTTCCGGGCCTTTTTGCTTCCGCCGAACCAGCCTGGCCAGTTCACTGTCGATTCGGCCCTGCGAAATACCAATCATTTCGCTAAGTCGGGCCGTCAACAGTGCCCGGCTGATGCTGTCAACATTGCCCGCTACCAAGGCAGACGCAATCGTTGTCATGAATTTTTCAATAATCTGTGATTTTTCCGCCAGGGCCTTATCGCCGGAAAGATTTCCAGACAAGCCTTTCCATGCGTAGTCCATCACATCAACCGCATTATTCAAAACCTGCCTGAACGCATCCGCCCCCGCTGCAATCAGAAAATCGCAGGGGTCCTTGCCTTCCGGCACAAACGCCAGACGCAGGTCCAGCTTCTCAGCCAGGCACACTTCCAGCGCACGTTCGGCCGCCGACATACCCGCAACATCACTGTCAAAGACCAAAACCACACGTTTGCCATACCGTCGCAAAATTCGGGCATGGCCGGTCGTAAAACTGGTACCCAAAGCCGCCACCACATTACAGACGCCAGACTGGTGGGCCATAATTACATCGGTATAACCTTCTACAATGACCGCCGTCTCGCTTTCAGAGATGGCCTGGCGGGCCTTGTCCAGCCCGAACAGCGAATTGCTCTTGTCAAACAGCACCGTGGCCGGCGAATTCATATACTTGGCCGGGTCATTGGCCAGCGTCCGTCCGCCAAAAGCAATTACACGACCTGTTACATCGTGTATCGGAAACATCAAACGATTACGGAACTTGTCATAACAGCCGCCATTTTCCCGCCGTACAACAAGTCCCGCATCGACTAATATCTGTTCACTCACCTTGGACGATAAGGCCTTTTGGGCAAGATCATCCCAGCTTTCCAGCGCCAGACCCAACTGCCATTTTTTTGCAGTGGCCTGGCTGATTTTTCTTTGTTCCAGATAACTTCGAGCCTGAATACCCTTTTGTTCATCCCAAAGGTTACTAATCCACAATTTTCCGGCCCATTCGTTCAATTTTGCCAGCCGATTCGCATCGATAGTCGAAGCGGAACCTGAAGCCTGAGAAACACTTTTTGTGCGTTCCAGGCGAATTCCGGCCCGCTGAGCAAGCCGTTCCAGCGTTTGCGTAAACGAAAGATTCTCTTTCATCTGCACAAACTTCAGAACATCCCCGCCTGCTCCGCACGCGAAGCATTTAAAGATCTGTTTGGCCGGATTAACATACAGACTCGGTTTATGGTCGGTATGGAAGGGACACAGACCCACCAACTCCTTGCCCTTTTTGGTCAGGCTCAAATGTTCCGATATCACGTCAACGATATCGTTAGCCTGCTGTATCCGGCTGATTAGACTGGCATCAAACTGCATCGGCAAACCCGTTCCCTTGGTTCGACATCTATCCCTGGCATCCTGATTCGGGGCCGATTGTTGAAAACAAAGCCCATCACACTAAAAAATAGCAGTCCCACCACCCGGTTTCTGAATCATATCGCTCCGAATGAATGAAACGTGCAGATACTATAGTATAGAGGAAAAAGTCAAAAAGTCAAACGAGAGGGTCTAAAACGGGATTATGATATTGAAAAAACCATTTTTCTAAGCCATTGGACACTTAGCTATGTACACATTCAAGTTATCAGACCTTGGGGTGCCGGAATTCGAACGAATAACTCATGATTCGTTGGAATTACATATCTTTTTCAGGTCCGGAATAGCCAGTTTGTCGAGGCGGTCGATCACAAAATCAGCAAATTGGGCAAGGTGCTCCTTGGGATAGGTATTGGTCACGCCGATACGCCGCATTCCGGCTGCGGCCGCAGCCTGCAGCCCCCAGCGGGAATCCTCAATAACAATACAGTTGCCGGATTCAATTTTCCGGTCAACACTGTCATTGAGTTTTTTCAGGGCCAGCGTATAGCCCTGCGGATCGGGTTTGCCCTTTTCCACATCTTCTGCGGTCACCATCACGCTGAACGCATGGGCAAAACCGCTGTGTTCCAGCATAATTCGAATATCCTCCCGCATCGCCCCCGAACAGATCGCCAGCGGATAACCATGATCGGACAGCATTTCGACAAATTCTTCCACGCCATCGATAATCGGAGCCTCGGTGCGGGCCAGGGCATGAAATTGAGCCGTTTTCAGCTCGATAATCTGCTGAATCTCCTGCGAGGACCAGTTCATTTTATAGTCGTCATTCACAGCCAGGACATTTTCCAGATCGGTGTAGCCCAGATACTTCTGCCAATGCACCTCTTCAGGCACTTGAATCCCCTTTGCTGCAAAAACCTGGTTTAAAGCCTTGTAATGCAGCCGCTCGGAATCGGCCACAACCCCGTCAAAATCGAATATTACCGCTTTCAACATAAATCTCACCCGAATTCGTGTCTTTTCGTCCTGATTACACCGATAGTATAAAATAATTATTTCGCTTTGCCAGTCTTCTTTCATATTTTTGAATGTATCTGTCCCAAAAATATCGACAAATTCCACTTACCCGCCCCCTTCAGTACCTGCAAACACAAATTTTTTGGGAAAACCGGACTGGCGTGAGATGGAATGTTTTTTTCTTGACCCTCTGGCCGTAAATTTTGTAAAATTAGTGATATCTGCAGGAGAGTTGTATGTATTGTAAACGTTTAAATTGGAAATTTCAGTTTACAATATGGCCAACCGCCCGTTTCACAGGTGCGGGTGTGTTTGCGCCGCCGGTATTCTTTTTTTCACAAAGAACCGGGGCAAAGTCGGTATTTCCAGATACCAGTCTGGATTCAGGACTCATTTCAGCTGCTTCAGCCGTGGATATTACAAGATTAAACTGTTCACCAATGACTACTCCACCAGGTCCATTTGCCGGTGTATTCTTTCTCTAATCTCTCGACAGGAAAATAGTGTATTGGGGAATCGGCAGTCCGTGAGGCCGGTTCTGTTAGTAACTTAAAGCATCAAGGCCGCACAGCACAAGACTAAAACAAAAAATAACAACAGCAAGGTCAGGCGTACTGGTCTTGGGAAGTGTTTGGATAATTTTTTGTTTCAAGGAGAGCAGAAATGAAAAGACTATGGTTTGTTCTGATGTGTTTGTGTTTTGTGTCTCCGCTATTTGCGGAGAATTTGCTGGTCAACCCCGGCCTGGAAACCGGAACGACCGATGGGTGGGGCGCTCGCTTCGGCGCCAGTGCGGTTGAGGTCATAACCGACAATCCTCACAGCGGCAACTACTGTATCCGTGGCTTCAACAGAACCGCCAGTTGGCACGGCATCTGGCAGTCGCAGGATATGCGGGATGTAACGGAGTTGGGAATAGCCTACACGGTCTCCCTCTGGGTCCGAACCAGCCTGGCATCCCCGGTCAATGTTGCGGTGACAATGCAGTACGGCAATCCCGACCCCGCAGCCAATCAATATCATAATATTGCTACCGTCGCTGTCGGCAATGAATGGACATTGATCGAAGCCACATATACGATGCTCGACAATGAGTCCGCAGATGCGACATTTTACATTGAAATACCGGGGTCGAATACAGCCGAACTATTTATTGACGACGCCTTTTTCGGCCAGTTGGAAGAAGAGCTCGGTCTGCCCTATGACCCTCAAGTCACTCCAGAGAATGTGGACGGGACGGCTGGGACTCCTGTCGAAGTCGGCCCCGGAGTATATACCATTGATGATATTGTGCTGAGCTTCAAAGCAGGGCACGATCCCGAGGATGTATACGCGGTTAATCCTGCGATTGACCACCATAACGTCTATCTGCAGTACGGTCTTCCAAACGATGCAAATATGCTTTTGGTCAATTATTCCCTTCCACAGGAATCTCTGACTGATCCCCTTCAGTCATTTGCCCTGGCCGAAGTCGTACCCCCTATCAAACTCAAACAGGGTACGATCTATGAGTGGCAGGTCGAAATGGTCATGAAGGACCCGAACGGCGTTCCTTACCCCGCCAATAGTCCCGAAAACATTTGGGGCTCTGTCTGGTCGTTTACAACCGCTAACGCTGTTCCTGCGATTACAGCCATTTCGGACCACATGCTGCTGGTCGATGGGGGGACATCATTTACCATCACAGCCACAAATGTTGCCAACAACTACCGCTGGTTTAAAGTCGTCGGCAACCCGGATACAACCGAAAACGGAGAGACGGACGACGTGATGCTGACGGATACCGGCATTTATTCCGGAACAACGACTAAAACGCTGGTCATTACCGGCGCCGCGGCGAATGGCTCTGATGATGCTCGGATCTATGCGAAAGCCTATAATGGTGTCCCGGATGAGGTAGGCTCGCAGATTTCGGCACCGTCAGCGGCACGCTGGTTCTGGGCTCCGCGCTTAATGAATTTATATACCTTTGAGACGGTCAATGAAGTGGATGGTGTCAAAGTCACGCCGGACCTGGTCAGCGGCTATGATATGGCACTGCTGAGCAACGATACGGGACCTGATGTGCCGTCTCTGGATGCAGGTATCCCGGCAGCTCCGGGTATTGCAGGCAATACGTCTTCATTGAACTTCCATAATCCGCGTTCCTCTCCGGCGGACCCGAATAATGTCGATGCTCAGTATGCGGCGGTTTCGCAGGGGTGGGCCGGCGCCTATAAGGATATTACCATTTCCGCATGGGTTTATAACAGCGGCGGTTCCAACTGGAACAGAATCCTGGACTACGGCAACGACACGAACAACTATATGTTCCTGTGTGTCAATCCCGGCAGCGTCAATAATGCTGCACGTTTTGCCGTGAAAGTCGGCGGTACCGAGCAAACCGTGACTACGGCTGCTGAAGCAGTTCCAGTGGGTCAGTGGACCCATGTGGCCGCAACCCTGACGGACAGCACGGCCCGCATCTACATCAATGGTGAACTGGTGGTGACCAGTACCGCCATAACCAACGACCCGATTACTTATGGCCCGTCCGTAAACAACTGGCTCGCACGCAGCCAGTGGGGCGATGGTGACGGGTACTTCAATGGAAAGCTTGATCAACTGATGATATACAACTATGCACGTTCGACCGTACAG
>JAFGQP010000011.1 GCA_016935635.1 Sedimentisphaerales bacterium | reverse complement strand
GCAGGCGAAGGCTTCAAAACCATTATTCCTTCGTGTGCCGCGGCAAAGATTTCCATGCGGCTGGTTCCGGACCAGAATCCCTTGCAGGTTGTCGAGTGCGTCAGGAGCTACCTCAAGTCCATCTGTCCTCCATACGCGGATATCGATGTGGTGCCATTATCCGCCGCGGAACCGGTTATTTTTGATGTCGAAAATCCTATGATTCAGGCGGGACGGCAAGCGCTTCAATACGGATTTAATGCGGAACCTGTCTATATCCGATGCGGAGGCTCTATTCCGGTAGCCACTGCATTCTGGAAAGAACTGAGAAAGCCCGTTGTGCTGATGGGCTTTGGACTGGATTCCGACGGGGCTCATTCTGTCAACGAACGCTTTAAAATCGACAATTTCATTCGCGGGGCCAAAAGTTCGGCCTATCTGCTGTCAAATCTGTGAATAAACGCATGAACAATTAATAATATTTGCGGTGGTGTTTGAACAGATGTGGATTCCCATGCGTTTATAAAAAGAGCCTATTGAAAGGAGCAATCATGGAGTCGATGACCGATAAAAAGAAGATCAGCAAGTTGGCGGTTGTGTCGTTGTTATTTATTATTATGGGCTTTTTGGCCCTGCCCTTGTGCCGGATCATAAGAATGCTTTTTGAAATGAACGGTCATGATCTGATGCGATTTCAGACGTATTCCATTGCACTGGTATTCTGGCTGGCCGCATTGCTTTTCGCACTGCCGGCCGTAATTTTGATACGACTCAGACCCGAAAAACACAAAGGCCTGCGGCTGCCTTTGTTGTGTTTGATTGCCAGCCCGGCGTTAATGGTCGGCTATTCAATCCCCCTGCCTGAAACACAAAACACGGTGATTGTGAGCCGAGATAAAACATTTGAAGGCAACTCTTCCGAGTTGAAATATACTGCTATTTTGCCGACCCTGAACAGTTCTGCGGCACAGAATCAGAATCTCATCTGGTGTTCTTCGTTTCAATTGGCCTGGAATGAATTCAAAAACGACATCGTTCAGGAACCGGTCCTGCTGTCGAGCAGCCAGAAGCTGGCCGACTTATTGAATCAGGCACCTCAATCAAAACAGGATATTCTGGACAGTGATTATTATGCTAAAGCCGGATTTGTAAAGGACGATATTATCGGTACAATTCGGCGCGATATGCTGCAGAAGTTTCCCGACGAGCCGGTCCCTGCATTCGATGATGCTGCGTCGGACACAGCGATCATTGCTTATGCATTTATCGCAGCCAATGTCAGGTTCAAGATTCCTTATTTTGAGAATGACAAGGAGATGCTCTTTACAGACAGTACCGGAAAGCGGACTCCAGTGACTTCTTTTGGGATTCGTGAAGAAGATGATTATGCGTATTATCCATTAAGAAGGCAGATTCAGATTCTTTTCAATCGACACGACTCTAATTACAAACTGACAGAATGTGCCATTGATTTATACAAAGATTCTTCGCCCAACCAGATTGTCCTGGCCCTGGTGGAATCGAAAGAGACCTTGACGGAAACATTGGCCTATATCGAAGAACAACATCAAAAGAATCTCGAGAAGGATTACGATGCCGAGTTTGGTCCAAATGATATCCTGCTTGTACCCAATCTGTTCTGGAAAATCACCCATTCCTTTGATGAACTGGAAGGAAACACGATAGCTAATCCAAAATATCAGGGGATGCCGATTGCGAAGGCCACGCAGGTCATTCAGTTCCGGCTGGATCGAAGCGGCGCAGAGATTAAATCAGAGTCGAAATTATATTGCTTGCCCGTACCGACTTACTATGTCTTTGACCGGCCCTTTCTGATTTACATCAAAAAACGGGATGCCGAATACCCGTTTTTTGTCATGTGGGTCGATAATGCCGAACTTCTGAAGAAGTATTCAGACTCAAAGAAGCCCTGAGCTATCGGAGGCCAGACGGTCGTCGACAAAAACTATGCTGTATGTCACAAAGTATATATGGACCATGCACATCGTATATCTAAGAATAATTGGCTTCACAAGGCATTTTATCTCACTTCTAAATATCATTGTATTCCATATATAGTAGAGCCTGTATGGTCTATTTCTCTCCATCACGTACACTGCATTCAACTGTTTATTGGTATCTTCCAGAGGTACTGTTTTTAATCCAAAAAAACTTTTTCCGCTAACCATCGACCCATCCGCGTTTTATAAACTAAATGTTCGGGTGTACTTGAAATCCCCTCCGAGGCCAGTAAAATACTCAGACGCAAGAGGCTTTTTCCGGCCGTACCGATGGGTTTTGTGTCTGAGAAACAGGGCCTGAAGCGTATAGATAATAGTGGAGAAACTACAGATGGTTGCAGAAGATTGCACCAGTCAATATATCAATACAGCATGGGCCCGGCCCGGCAATTGGGAAACCGTTCGACGGAAGCTGCTGGATAAACGAATCTGTGATTTCAGACTTCGCATTAAGGGATCATCCCTTGAACCGTTTATACAACAGCTTGAGCGGGAATTGCTGGCCAAGAACATACACTTTGTGCCGGTTTTCTATCTGACGGATTCCTGGGGTTGTCCGGACAAGATACCTGTTGTCGGCATCCCTTTTTACCTGTCTAACGGCCTGCTGGGACGTATTGAGAAAGAGCAGACCGGCGAGTTGGAAGACAGCCGGACGATTATGCAGCTTCTGCGGCACGAGGCCGGACACGCCATCAACTATGCTTTCCGGCTGTGGGAAGAGCCGGGCTGGCAGGATACTTTCGGCCGTTTTTCGAAACCTTACCGGGAAGATTTTTCGCCCAACCCGTGGAGCCGCAGGTTCGTTCGACATATCTGCAGTTATGCATACGGATACACGTATGCCCAAAAACATCCGGATGATGATTTTGCGGAGACCTTTGCCGTCTGGCTGACTCCGCGATCCAACTGGCGGCGCAAATACCGGGACTGGCCGGCCATTGAGAAATTGAACTATGTCAATCGCCTGATGCGGACGCTCTGCGATCAGAAACCGACATGCAAAAGCAGAAAGCGCCTGCTCCCGCTTTCCGAGCTGACTATGACGCTGGGTGAGTATTATAAAAGACGAATCCGCGAATACGGCAAAACGAGCTGACGGGGCAAGGGAAACCGTTTTCCGTGCCGGGGGAGACTTGTCGGGCAGCGTCGCGGTGTATCGCAAGGCCTGCCCTTACTGCACACCCTCCAATGACTGCATGGGAGCGCCGCCAGTGTGAGGTGCATCCTCCAGCGCAGCGTCAATGACCATTTGCAGTAATTCAGGATAACGGATACCGGCTTTTTTGGCCGCCCTCGCCAGACCGATATCATGCTCCAGGGAAGCATTGCAATTGACTTCCAGGACCCTGGGGATCCCTTCCTCATCGAGTCGGATATCAACACGACCGTAGCCCCAGGCCCCGACCGCCCGAAAGGCACGCAGTGCAATATCATAAAGCTGATCCGCCAACTGGGGTTCGACATCCGCCGGACAAATGATGGATGTTTTCTTGTACTCGGTGGTATTTTCGAGCCATTTGGCAGCGTATGACATAATCGGAGGGATTTCCGGGGGCATATCCTGATAACGAACTTCAGCCAGGGGCATCCGCCGCAGACGTTTTCCACCGACAATACCCACATTGAACTCCCGGCCCGGCAGGAAAAGCTGAACCAGGGCGGGCTGCTTGAATTCCTGCAAAACCCGGCGGACCTGGTCGCGAAGGGCCGTTTTTGTTCGTACCACCGAGTTTCGATCCAGACCAATCCCCGCATCTTCATGGCAGGGCTGGACTATCAGCGGAAACCGCCATGCGTGCCGGTCCACTTCGCTGACTTTTTCCAGCACCTCGGTACAGGGAGGAATCGGAATTCCAAGCCCCTGAAGGAGCCGCGACGTGGTGTGTTTGTAACGGCTTAAACCAAGCGCCAGGGCCGGCGAGCCGGTGACACGAAATCCCATCATCTGCACGATCGCAGCAAACAGCATCTCATCAAAAACGCCGTGCACCACGTCATCGTATTGATTGAATACCACATCGGGATTGAGACGAAGCAGTTTGCGATGAAACACAAAAAGATCGTTGGCTAATGGCAGGATCGTAACCCGATGGCCTAAAGACCGCATCGCCCGGCTCATGTGACGGATCATTTTTACCAGGTCTGCCATGCTGCCCCGATCCTCCGGAGTTTCAGGTATAAGCCCGGAGGCAGCATTATATACCAGTGCCACATGAAGAGGTTTTCGAGGTCGTCTGGATCGGATACCCATGGTTCGCTCTCTTACCCGGGATAGGCCACCCCAGGTTATCTGGCCTCGGCAAAAACCGAGAGGATTATCATAACATCAAAAACAGTCATGAATGAAAGCACATTTCAAAAACGTGGTACGATCATAGCACCTGTTTCCAAGCCGCATTTGATGATTAACAAAAAATTATATGCAAAAAAGCTCATGTGTCAACAGAACTTATATAAAACAGTGGGATAGACAGGGAACATCGTATCCCCCTCAAGCGGATACGGTGTATGACAATGAAACGGTATCAAGAGTTAAAGAAGCGGTGGGCTGGGGGCACCCACAGCGGATAATCTGTATCCAGATAAGCCTATTAAAATGGCTTGAAATAAAAAGACCCTTGTGTAAGGTGTTGCTCGCCAAAGGAATACCATTACGACAAAGGGTCTCTGATGCATCATAAACCCTATGATTATTTTGAACAGATTGTACGTATGAAACAGAATGCTGGCAAGTTTGAATTGCGGCTGCGGAGGGTACTGTTTGCAAAACAATACGGTGTCAAACCCGCTGCACGCGCGTTTGATACCACCCCCAAAACCGTCCGTAAATGGCTGCACCGCTATCCTGTCCCCATAAAATCCCCGTCTGCCTCGAGC
The DNA here is from genome assembly GCA_016935635.1 of Sedimentisphaerales bacterium. Lineage (GTDB taxonomy): Bacteria > Planctomycetota > Phycisphaerae > Sedimentisphaerales > Anaerohalosphaeraceae > Anaeroglomus. Next base: position 478 of record JAFGQP010000011.1, on the reverse strand, counting down.
GGAAAATCGTCGCGCTGCGAAAACGGTTTCCCTTTATGGGCGCCCAGCGACTCCAGGAAGAGCATCACTTGCCTTGTTCGCATCAGGCCGTCGCCAGAGTGCTTAAACACTATGGACTGTCTCGAAAACGACGTAAAAAACATCAGACCCAAAAGAGCCTGGCACACATTAAACGCCATTGGAAGCTCTTCGGCCAGCTTTCCGTCGATACCAAAGACTTGAAAGATATGCCTCACTACTGGCCCCAAATGAAGGCCTTAGGGCTGCCGAAGTATCAGTTTACCGCCAGAGAAATCCGCAGCGGCATGATGTTCCTGGCCTACGCCAACGAAAAATCCGCTTACAATGCCTGTTTGTTTGCCCACATCCTGGGACCCCATCTGAAGGCCTGTGGGATTGAAATGAAGGGCTTGAAATTCCAGACGGACAATGGCTCGGAGTTCATCGGCTGCACCCGGCAGGATGAGTCCGGGATATT
>JAFGQP010000125.1 GCA_016935635.1 Sedimentisphaerales bacterium | reverse complement strand
GCTGCACATCATGGATAGTCAGTGTATTGGTTGCAGTCCCTGAAAACTCAGCACCGTCGGACAATGCCGTATCCGGTGTACCCACTTTGAACCACTGATACGAGGTCGTATTGACAGCCGTCACCGACAGGGTCACACTGGCTGTGCCCGCATCCACGAAAGTCTTGGCGGGATTGACCGCACTGACCGTGGCCGACTGGCCGACTGTTGTGAATTTCCAGATCGAACCGGCTGTCTTGATATCCGGTCCGCCGAGGGTATTGGGTTCATAGGTATCCACTTTCCAGTAGTATGTCGTGCTGTACGCCAGGGTGCCTGTATCCCATGTTATCGTCGCGGCTGGCGCCATGGACAGTTTCTTATACGCCGGCTTTATGCTCAGATTCGGATCATTTTCGGGCCCGAAATACAGATCGATATATGTGACTGCCGGGTCCATGACTATCCAGCTCAAATCCTGGTTGATCGGCGCATAAGGCTCGCCATTTACCGGTTCATCGAGTGCAATCTTTGTCGGAACATCTTCGGTAATAATAATGCGATCCATTGAAATGTTGACATTGGGATTTTCCGATTGGATAAACGCAGCTGCATAGCCCTCAGTCAATTCATTCGTGAAGCCGGCAGCAGCAAATGAGCCGGCCAGCGAGCCCGATAAAAGGGTGATCGTATCGCCAGCAATCGTCAGTTCGTAACCCTCCGGACTGATATCCAGAGTAATATCCAGTACCGGTGTAAAGTCCCGTGTTCCGGCATTCCAGTTCAGTGTGTCAAAGGTCCAGGTCGCCAACACTGTTTTGGTATCGTCATTGGCCTCGTAAAACAATACAGAAGTACCGTTCCATCCGCCGCCGCCGCCCGCTGTCGTGAGGGAATTGTTTTCAAACTGAACCCAGAAACCGGTCGGTAATCCATTATCATAATCAAAGGCAAGAGAGGCTCCCTCGACACCGATAATATTCCGAGCGGTCGATCCGCTGGTGGTATTATTGGCCACGGCAAAGCTGACACCTCGAAACTCAAAACGCGAATGGCCATTGCCCAGAGCCGCCCCATCCTTGGAGGCAATCGAACATCGGGACCCGCCGTGAACCGGGTTATTCAGAAGTACTTTAGAGTCCGCTTCCGTGACAGTGGCACTCCATTGACCGTCCCAGTAATTAAACCCGGTACCCACGCCCGCGGGGTTGGTTCCGATCACACCATCGTCAAAGTGATCGTCCACCCTGACGTCGCCCAGTGCCAGGGGCGACAACACCCCCACCACAAACACAACTACTGCAGCAAACATTGTCTTGGTCATTGTAAATCCTCCAAAAAAACATTGTTTAAATGAAACACTCTTTGATACTCATGGCAATTCCATGCATTATCAGTGTAAACTTTTCAATAGGTCATACCAATCCGGCTCGAAATATTCTGTTTGGGCACAGCTGAAAATTTCTTTCGGCCCCCGGCTTCCGGCAACCGCTTTATCACCGCAGTATATACAACAAGCCCGGCTTAAAAACGCATCATTTTTTTATCTCAAATCAAAACTCCTGATCGCTTGATTCCAGCACCAGAACGGGTTCGGCAAATATGCACCAGTTCTCATGAAGCGTACTGTTGGCCATATAATCTACCTGATCAACATTTTCTGACGTCGCTAATGTCAGAAAACGGTCCGTATCTTTGAGGTTGACCGAAACACGGTTCAGGATGCCCTTCTGGTTATACCCAAGCAGCGAATAACGCAGTTGGCCGTCCGCCAGTACGTAAAAGTTCGCATTACACCGTTTCCCGTCAAAATCGACCAGCCCGACCTCGGACTCAAATCGATCAATCCTTAACTGATAGCGGCTGCGAATGGCATCCAGATCAAAAGTTATCCCATGATTAGAACTCTGCATGACAATGCAGGATTTTGCGAGATCGCTGTACTCCTGTCCGCCAAACTGAATCGTACGGGGCTGTCCATCGATAACAAATGTTCCCGGCTTCGGATTGGCAATTAAATCCGCACAATAAACTCCGTTGGTGAACGGAAATCCTTCAAAAACATCACCGCGGCTGCTGACGATTGTGCTGCCGTTCGGTATAAAAATGCCGTCAATAAATGGGGTATCCTCAATGGGCACATAGGTCTCAAAAATGGAGGTATGCCCCCAACGTATCTCAGTGGTAAAGCCCTTCTCATAATTCAAACGTTCTTCGGAACTGCCGGTCCCCATGCCATTGCCTTTTCTGACTATATCCGCCAGGTCAAGAGTAGGGCGTCCATTCCAGATAATTTGATTTTCTGAATTGATGTTTCGAATGAATACGGTATCATTGAAGGCAATGTCGGAAATCTCCGATGTGCGGCTTGAAATCCTTTTGGCAATCCCCCTGCCTACTTCCACGCCTTCCTGCAGTGATTTCTCGCCGGCAACCAGTTTTGTTTTGCCCTGCATCACATACACAGAGGTCCCTCCTTGAATATCGGCCTGCACTCCAAACTCAGTACCCAAATCGATAATCTTCGCATTTTCCGTATGCACAGAAAATCCAATCGCCTGATGGGGCACAATGGCATAGAGCTTGCCATATCGAAGTTTAACCTGATCTCTGCCGGGAATGTGAAACGATGCCGGCCCCTCAATCGTGACCAGGGTATGATTATCAAATTGAAATTTAGCACAACCTTCCATCAGCTCCATATCTTTTCGACCGGTAAAAATGGAGACACCCCTTTCCATTTCCACGTCCCGGTTACCCCATTTGGCATTGATGCTGTCCGACAAAACAGCGACTTCATAATCTGTTGTCGGAACAAAATAGACAAACACAAGTAATAACAGGGTCGCCGCAACCGTTGCACACAGGGTAATCAGCGAATTGCGGTTTACGCTGTACCGGATTTTTTCCTTTTGTACCTTTTGAATGACCTCTTTGGGTTTTTCAGGAACTGGAACCTCTATGGCCGGCGATCTGCTTTCTTCATTTGCAAGAAGATGCAGCAAGGTATTATGCTTCTCACGGGTATCGCTGGTTTTATTGAATATTTCAATGCTGCCTGCAGAAGACAGTTCGGTATAGATTTCCATAAGTTCAGCATAATCCCATATCTTTGCCGGATCAGTCTTCAGCATCAGGTCAAATTGTTTCATCTGCTCGGGAGTAATCTCTCCCTGTAAAGCCAATAGAAACAATTCCGTAAAATCCAATTGGTCGTTATTTTCACGCATTGGTTTCCCACACTAAAAGAGTTTGCCTGATGCATTTCTGGAGACTGGCATGAATTCTTGCCATGATTTTATAAATGCCTGTTTTAGAGATATTCAATTGTTCGGCAATTTGATTATAATGCAAACCGGCATCATAATGCATCGACAGCTTTCTGCGGTCGGCCTCTTTTAATTTGCTCAGGCACCCCTGCAGGGCATTCTTTCTTTGTTCATAATGCTTTTCGTTTTCAGACATTATTTGTATAATTTTATCATATACTTCAAGACTCAGAAAAAGCCCTTTGTTTTGTTGTTTTTTTCGATAGTCAAGTATCCGGTATCTGGCAATTGCAATACCCCAGGAGGCAAAATTGGTTCCTGCTTCAAACTGATCAAACATCCTCCACATCTCGGCCGCCGTTTGCTGCATAATGTCTTCAGCATCGGACCAATGATGCACCATGTTGAGAACATATAAAAATATCTTCTTTTGTTCTCTTGAATATAATTCTATAAAAAGCGTCTTGTCAGTTATGGACATAAAACCAATTCTTCTACTCGCTGCAAAGTACCTGCATAACAATCATTTAATACTCATAATGATATAGAGCTGTTATTTTGGCATATTGGATGAAAAAAATATATTTTTTTGCTCTCGACCAATAATTTCGATATAAGTGGATGTAATAAGGCCGCATATCTTTCAGCTTTTCGTGCCATAAGTCTTTTTCTAAAAGAACTGATCAATTGAAAAAGAAAACACGCCGTCCAGCCTCAGTATAACACATTACTTTAGATTTATACAAAATGCCAGACAGTTCTCTGCGATTTGTAATTCCATTACATATAACGACTTACAAAATATATAATATTACATAAAAGTAACAATTCATTTCTATTTAT
>JAFGQP010000124.1 GCA_016935635.1 Sedimentisphaerales bacterium | reverse complement strand
AGCCCGGTAGTCATCAAACGTATAAACCTGTTTTTTCCGCAGGGGGCTGTCTTCGCCCGGGGCTCCGTCAAACCAGACTTCCGATATCGGACCATATTGCGTCAGCAATTCGGTAAGCTGATTCATATAATATTCATTATATCGCGGGGAGTCTCCATACGTCGGCTCGTGCCGGTCCCAGGGCGAAAGATAAACACCAAAATCCAGCCCCGCCTCTTTGCACGCCTCGGATAATTCCCTGACCACATCCCCCTGCCCGTTCTTCCAGGGACTTTTCTCGACCGAATGGTCGGTGTATTTGCTGGGCCACAGACAGAACCCATCATGATGCTTGGCCGTGATAATCACCATCTTCATCCCGGCATCCTTAAACACCCTGACCCACTGGCGGACATCCAGCGCCGACGGATTAAAGACGGCAGGGTCTTCGGTCCCATCTCCCCATTCCCGATCCGTGAAGGTGTTGACGGTGAAATGGGCAAAGGCAATATATTCCCGCTGCTGCCATCGCAGCTGACGGGGATGCGGCAGGACATGTTTTTCTGTGCCGATTTGCGATTCGATTGTCTCCTGGGCCGTATCCGCAGTCGCCAAAGAACACCACGGCAAAACAACCGATACTGCTGCGATCAAAATCCAGACCCATTTATGGTTTTTCATCATTGGCATCCTCAGCGTTATCAGACAAACATCAGACTTACTGTCTTACTTTTTCTTACTGAAATACTGCTCAATCTCTTCAAGGGTCTTACCCTTGGTCTCGGGCAGGAAGAAGGCGGCGGTGATGAAGTAAACCACCGTGCACCCGGCCCAGAACATAAACATCGCCGCATACCCGTATTTGCCGACCGTCGGCAGAAAGACCGCGGCAATCGATGTCGAGACAAACTGGTTGACCAGCAGCGCGATGCTCATGCCGTTGGAACGAATCCGCGTCGGCATCAGTTCCGACAATGCCAGCCAGACACATACCCCCGGGCCTACGGCAAAGAACGCGATAAATCCCAGCAGACAGAAGGCCACCAGCCAGCCATGGGTCGTATCCGGCACCGGCCCGACCAGAACCTTGCTGACTACCAGCGGCGCCGAAGCCGCATCGGCCGGGTTGGCAAACGGATTCAGATGCACCGAACGGAAAAACTTGCCGATGACGCTGTCGGGCTGGACCACACTGGAGCGTGTAATTTCGACAGGCTTGGCCACCGGGTCGTCGGTCCGACGGGTCTGCACCCCGGTAAACGGACCGTATGAATAGACAAACGTCGCCTGCATGGGCCGTGTCGCGGGCTGGCCGGTGAGCAATTGACAGCCGGCAGCGTCAAACGTAAACGACAGGCTCCCGCCTTCCTGATTCTGGGCAACCATCGGCTTGACAACATCAATATAATCCGTGCGACCGCGCTCGGCCTGATAAAACAAAATCCCCGCCGAAGCCAGGCAGATAACAATGCCCGCACTGCCCAGAGTCAGCAGAAACTTGCGTCCCTTGCGGTCCACCAGCATCACCGCAACGACCGTCATGATGCAGTTGAGTATCTTGATGCTGACATCCCCCAAATTGGCAACCGAACCGGGAAGGCCGGCCTGGTTGAGGATATTGACCACATACGCAAGAATGGAATTGACCCCCGTTGCCTGAGTACAGGCCAGCACAATCACGGCAATGACAAACGGAATGACGTATTTGCGGCTCAGCAGCGAATCCTTCTGCCCCGCAGCCCCCGACTGTGCAGACTGGGAGGTCGCGGCCATCTCCTGCAATTCGACCTGGGCCTGTTCCGGGGTACGCGAGCGCTTCAAGGCCGCTAAAGCGGTTTCAGCTTTGCCCCGGCGGAACAGCCAGCGCGGCGATTCGGTCAGCAGCAGCGTCCCCAGGCAGAACAATAAACCCGGCATCAGTGATACCCAGAAAATACTCCGCCAGGCATTGTCCTTGGCGGCATTAATCTCTTGCGCCGCCTCGGCCTTGTCGGCAAGCGCCCCTGCTGCGGCAATCACTCCATCGACCTTGTTGGCATAAAATAATCCAACCAGTGCCGCCAGCACCAGTCCCAGCGTCAGCATCCACTGAAATATCCCGGTCCCCTTGCCGCGCTGACTGGCGGGAAGACACTCGGCCAGATACAGCGGAATGACCACCCCAATCAGGCCTCCGCTGATGCCCTGAAGCAGTCGCCCCGACAGCAGCACGCCATAGCCCTGCGACAGGCAAATTGTCGGCACACTGATCACAAACAGCAGCCCCGACAGGAACATAATCCATTTGCGGCCAAAGACATCGGAGAGCATGCCTGCAAATAGAGAGGATAAAACGCTGCCCAGCAGTACAGCCGCCACGATGAATGACAATTGCTGCGCGTCCAGCCCGGACGTGGCCTCCAGGTACGGCAAGGCCCCCGCAATAATGCCGACATCGATACCATAAAGCAATCCCCCCAATCCTGCGATGGTCAGCAGCAGAACACGATAACGCCCCAGCCCGGAAACCGCTTCAGTCGAACTCATAAGTACTCCTGTTTTCACTGTGTTCCAGATGATGTTCTTACACTACACTCTTTTTTACCGGCCCGGACACCATAAGTCAAGGCTAACCTCTTGAATCGGCTTTGATTATACTTCGATTCCCAGCCTATCCTTTTGCAGCCAAAACCGCATGCTGCCCTTTTTTTGTTTTATCCATATCGATTTTAAGATATAGTATTTTCCAAGATTTTCTGGATGAAAGGATTCTTATGCGAAATACAACAACTATTATAACGTATTTTTGTATAGTAATTGTCGCATTCAGTTCTATTGCTCTCGGCATCCCACCCACCCCAGCCGATTCAGGAATTACCGTTCGGCCCGGCTTTTCCCTGACTATTGCCATCGACAACCTCGAACGCCCGCGATTCATGGAGGCTGCCCCGGACGGCACGCTGTTTATTTCCTTCCCGCAGCTGGGGCAAATCAAATCCTGCAAAGACTCAGACGGGGATGGTTCCTACGAAAGCCTTGAAACCTTCGTCGATAATCATCCCACGGTGCACGGCCTGTACTGGCATGATGGCTGGCTGTGGTTTACCGAGTCCGGGGCAATCTTTCGCGCCAGAGATGACAACAACGACGGCAGGGCCGATACTGAAGAAACCGTCATCCCGGCCGGTCAATTGCCCAAAGGCGGCGGGCACTGGTGGCGCTCCCTCCTCATCCATAACCAGCGGCTCTACACCAGCATCGGCGACAGCGGCAATATCAACGATGAATCCACCACCGAACGCCAGAAGATATGGTCGTTCAAACTGGACGGCACCGACAAGCAGCTTTTCTGTACCGGTATCCGCAACACCGAAAAACTGGTCGCCCGCCCCGGCACGAATGAAATCTGGGGCATGGACCACGGCAGCGACCGCTACGGCAAGTTTCTGGAAGATAAAGATAAATCCGCAGGTCAGCCGATTACCGACCTGAACCCGCCCTGCGAGATGAATCATTATATTCAGGACGGCTTTTATGGGCATCCCTTCGTCGTGGGCAATCGCCTGGTCCGCTATGAATTCATGGAAAGGCCCGATATCGTCAAACTGGCCGCCAAAACCATCCCCCCCGCCTGGGCCACAGGCGGCCACTGGGCACCCAATGCGATGGAATTCTACACCGGCAGCCAATTTCCGAAAGACTGCCAGGGCGATGCCTTCGTCGCCTATCACGGCTCATGGAACAGCAGCCTCAAGGTCGGCTATTGTGTAACCCGCGTTCTGTTCGATGCCGGCAAGCCCTATGGCGAATTGAAGGTCGTGGACTTTCTTGACAAGGGCGGCAGCGTGCTTGGCCGGCCGGTCGATGTGGTCAATACTCCCGATGGTTCGATATTGATCAGTGATGATCATGGCGGCAAAATTTACAGACTGTCTTATCAACCTCAAGACGAGAAGAAATGATGAAACTTCAATCCTGTCTTATATTACTTCTGGCCGCTGGTTTGTTCACGCTATCAGGCTGTGAACCCAAAACCACCCCTGCTGCCGCTTCTGCCGCTCTGTCTGCACCGACAATTCCTGTTGGGCAGATTACCCTCGGGCCGGTCAGCACCTTTGAACAGGCCTGCGCCCGCTGCCATGGCCCGCAGGGCAGCTTTTACGGCGAAGCCTTTGCCAAATTATCCGACACCCAATTGCATGAATTCATCAAAGAAATGATGGAAGGCCCGGCCGGTCTGCACCCCACCGAAGAAGACATTGCGGCCATGACCGCCTATCATCAGGCATTGGCTGCAAAAAAGCCTTATCTTGTTGTCATGGATTATGTTAAAGAAAATGGATACCGTCTCAGCGGACAGGCCTCGCTGCAAAGCAATCTAATCATTCAAACGGCCGCAAACAAGGTGCAGACAACGCCGGATTCGAATGGAAACTGGTCGGTTCAACTGCAAAGCCCGCCCCGAGGCATTCTCGTTCAAAAAGACGAGGCTCAGACCTTCGTGGACTTTAGAAAACCGTAGAAAAAGATTATTTCTTTTTAGGAGTGATATCGATTCGCGGGGCCTTCAGCAGGACAAACATCATAAGGCCCACACCAAACAGAATCAGATAAATGCTGATATTCTGCGAGACCGTACCGCCCTTATAGAGTGTCCACCAGGCATATTCAAAGGGATTATCATCCCGCAGACTCTCAACCCACAGCCGCAGAATGCCGTAACCCCACATCACTGTCGCCATCGTCAAACCCGGACGACGTGATGCCCACAGCCGCCAGAATCCATACATCAAACCCGCCAGCGTAAACGCATATCCGCTTTCAATCGGCTGCGTCGGATACACCTTCAGACAGCGATAAGGCCCAGCCACCAGCTCTTTCTGCCGGTCGGTCAGCATGGTATACGGCTTTAGCGCGGCCTCGTACTTTTCATCGGGTCTGGCGGGAATCCATGACTGCTTATCCGGACTCAGCCAGCCGAAGAAATCATCATCGATTTTCAGCAGCGGTTCCGTGCGGTTGCGTGCCGGATCAGGACGCACCTGGCTGTTATAAGCCAGCGAATCGTAAGGAAAGCGAATCCCGATGGGGCTGTCGGTCACTTTTCCGTAGCAGCATCCATTCAGCAGACAACCAATCCGGCCGAATCCCGACCCGATCATCAGGCCGATGGCCAGGATATCAAGACACATCATCAGCGGCATTTTCATTTTCCGCAGATAAATCAGAAGAACCGCACCGGCAAAAATTACACCCCCGAGAAATTCAAAACCCGACCCGGAAAAAATTGAAGCAAGATTGCCTCTGAACTGGTCGTAATGATGAACAACATAAAAGAGCTTGGAACCCACCAGCCCGGAAATCAACGCATATAATCCCGCATTCCCGATGACCTCTCCGTCCAGTCCCGCCCAGCGCGCCATCCGGCGCATGACCCACAAGGCGGCCAGAAAACCAATGACCATCATCGTGCCGTAACTCTGAATGGTCAGGTGAATAAAAGGAATTTCAAAAAGCTTGGGGTGCATCGGGGCAGATTATTTCAGTAATTTAAAGTGATTGTTTTCGTCGCACGCCAGAACATTGGGCTTGTGGGTCTTGAGTTCCTCCGGTGTCATATAGGCAAAATTCATGATAATCACGATATCGCCGGGGTCAAACAGCTTGGCCGCCGCACCCAGCACCGTAATTTCACGGCTGCCCGCCGGCGCGGGAACCACATACGTCTCAACACGCTGGCCGTTGGTTACGTTGGCAACCAGCACTTCCTCATAGACGGCAATATTGGCCGCCTTGAGCATATCCGAGTCAATCGCTATGGAACCGGGATAGTCAACCTTGGTCGCCGTGACCCGGCCGCGATGAATCTTGCCTTTTAGCGCCTTTAAAAACATCGGCTTAAATCCTTATTTTTAATCTTTTTTATCCACATAAAAAATGCATGACTTCAGCATCGTTATGAATTTCGCAGAACATTATGAATATCCGTGCGGCATTTCGAAGCCCTATTTTATTTATTATAACTGAAAACGTAGAGGGTTCAAGAAGATTAACATATTATCAATCAGCCTCGCCGGACCGACGCGACAGGCAATAGCGATCAGAGCGTCCCGGTCAATCACATGCAGTGGTTGAAGGCTTTTAGCATCGACAATAGATATATAGTCCGGCGCCCCCCCTGCCGCTGTCAAAACCTCACTGATCTGCCTGACCAGGTCCGAAACCGAGACGACTCCCTTTTCGACCTGCTGTTTGCACAGGCACAGGGCCTGATACAGACACACCGCCCGCCGGCGGTCATCCTGGGAAAGATAGCGGTTGCGGCTGCTCATGGCAAGGCCGTCCGCCTCACGGACAATGGGACAAACCTTAATCTGCATCGGGAAATTCAAGTCCGACACCATCCGGCACAGCACCGCCGCCTGCTGGGCATCCTTCTGTCCGAAATAAGCAATATCCGGCAGCACAATATGAAACAGCTTCGTGCACACCGTCGTCACCCCGCGAAAATGTCCCGGACGACTGGCCCCGCAAAGCCCCTCGCTCAGTTTTTCCACATCCACCCAGGACAGATTCTGCTCAGGATACATCTCCTCAACCGCCGGAGCAAAGATACAGTCGGCCCCCATCGCCGCACAAAGCGTTGTATCGTCACCCAGCGTCCGCGGATATTTACTGAAATCCTCCGTCGGCCCAAACTGGGTCGGATTCACAAAAATACTGACGACCACATACCCGCATTCGGAGCGGGCCTTTTGAACCAGCGAACCATGCCCGGCGTGCAGTGCCCCCATCGTAGGCACAAACCCGATGGTCTTGCCTGCCTTACGTGCGGCAGCCACCGCCGCCCGAACCTCATTTATTGTGTGGACCACGTGCATCTGTCTTTTTCCTCATGTGTAACATAACAGCTTATCTCGCGGGCCAGTGTCTCGACCTGCTCGGGCAGTCGGCATTCTTCGGCCCGGACACGAATCACCGGACAGGCCGTCCACTGCTCGAACAAATCATTATACCATTTTTCCAGATTGGCCAGAAACTCCGGCTGAATGCCCTGCTCAAACGGCCGGTGCCGCTGGTGAATCCGCTGCAGACAATGCTCAACCGTGTCCTCCAGATAAATCACCACCATCGGGACCGCCGCCTTTTCGTGCTGTTCCGGATAGATTGTCTCATACTCAGCCAGCAGCTCCGGCGCCAGCCAGCTCCGGGCGTAAATCAGTGCCTTTTCAAACACATAATCATTGACATAAATCTTCCCGCTATTGAGCGCCTCCGGCGAAAGCTGACGGACACTGCTGCACAGAAAATACAATTCCGAATCCAGCGCCAGCTCCGTATGGCCCGCATACACCTCCGCCAGATAAGGATTCTTGTCAAATTCCTCATAAATTGCCTGCCCCGCCAGGGCATTGGCCAGCCCGCGCGTCAGCGTCGTCTTGCCCACGCCAATCAGTCCCGTAATGGAAATCAATCGCGGCTTATCCGGCCTGACAAAAAAATTCTGCCCATTAAGCCGCCCTGCAAGCGTTCGCATATCCCGCCTCAGAACCGGATGCACCCGCTCCGGGCAAAGCTCCGCCAGACCCGCCAGGACAAAACTGCGAAGATGTAGCTGTCGATGCGGCACCGTCAGAGACGGCTCACACACAATCCGCTCCCCACACAGAAGCAAATCCAGATCCACCGTGCGCGGTCCCCATTTTTCCACTCGCACCCGACCAAGCCGCAGTTCGATATCCTGCATGGCCTGGAGCAGGCTCTCGGGTGTCAGGGACGTCTCGATCTCGGCAACCGTATTTAGATAATCCGCATTGCCCGCCCCGCCCAGGGCATGAGTCTCGATCATCCGGCTCTGCCGACACAGCCGACAGCCCGGCACACCGGCGAGCATCTCGGCCGCCGACTGAATAAACAAATGGCGGTCTCCCTCGTTGGAACCCAGCCCAATGTATGCAATTGTTGAATTCATTTTTAGGAACTATAGATTCGCAATCCGCTCCATCGCCTCTTTGACCTTCTCCGGCTGGTTAAAGGCACTCAGCCGCAGATAGCCTTCACCCGCGGAACCAAACCCGGCCCCCGGCGTGCCGACCACATTGGCCTTGTTCAGCAGCATGTCAAAGAATTCCCACGAGCCCACGCCCTGCGGGGTCCTGACCCAGACATACGGCGCATTCCGCCCGCCAAAGACGGTATAGCCCATCTTCGTCAGCGAATCCACCATCATCGCAGCATTGGACATATACAGGTCGATAATCTTGCGAACCTGCTGCTTGCCCTGCGGCGAATAAACAGCCGCCGTCCCGAATTGCGTCACATAGCTGACGCCGTTGAATTTCGTGCAGTGCCGCCGATTCCAGATGGGCGCCACTTCAACCGCCTTGCCGTCTTTGGTATAGGCCTTCAACTGCTTGGGCACAACCGTAAAGGCACAGCGAACGCCGGTGAAGCCGGCCGTCTTGGAATAGCTGCGGAATTCGATGGCCACCTCTTTGGCACCTTCAATTTCATAAATCGTATGCGGAATCGACGCATCACGAATGAACGCCTCGTATGCCGCATCAAACAGAATCAGGGCCTTATTCTGCCGGGCGTAATCCACCCAGACCTTCAACTGCTCTTTGGTCGCCACGGCCCCGGTCGGATTATTCGGATAGCACAGGTAAATAATATCCACCTTCTGTTTGGGCAGGGCCGGCACAAAGTTATTCTCGGCAGTACAGGGAAGATAGACAATCCCGGCATACCGCCCGCTGGCGTCACAGTCGCCCGTCCGCCCGGCCATCACATTGGTATCCACATATACCGGATATACAGGGTCTGTTACCGCAATGATATTATCCAGACCGAAGATTTCCTGAATATTGCCGGTGTCGCACTTGGCTCCGTCGCTGACAAAGATTTCATCGGGATCGATGCTCACCCCGCGTGAGGCATAATCATTGTCGGCGATGGTCTTCCGCAGGAAATCGTAGCCCTGCTCCGGACCATAGCCATGAAATGTCTCGCGTTTGCCCATCTGGTCCACCGCTTCATGCATGGCCTTGACGACCGCTTCCGGCAGCGGCTCGGTCACATCGCCGATACCCAGGCGAATGATGCTGGCCGACGGGTTGGCCTTGGCAAAAGCGGCCACACGACGTCCGATTTCAGGAAATAAATATCCGGCCTTCAGTTTCAAAAAGTTCTCATTGACGGTAATCATAGTCAAATATCCTTAAGTTCTTATCTTCCATCATGGTAACGAAATTCTGACCCTGGGCACAACAACACTGAGTCCGCGGCCATCTATATGCACACCATGCCCGCAGGGTCATAAAAGTCGATACACTATAGATGAAAACCCCGCCCCCGTAAAGCGTTTTTTCACAATCGACCCCCAACAGTAGCCCGGAGCGCAAGCGACGGGATTTTTTTACTCCCTCACGCCGCAAGCGATGGGATTTATTGGCGTTGAGTTGGGATTAGACTTCGCAGAGTTCGTACTCGTTTGCGTGGATTTGCTCCGAATTGGGTTCGTTTAGTGAAAGAGCTTTCGGCTTCGAGCTGCCAGCTTCCAGCGAATTGCAAAAGTAAGCCGGCTGCGGCGTTTGCTGAGTGATACATACACCACGGCCAAGCTCCGCTTGACCGATGCCACCCTCACATAACCCTGTGCCCAGATAAGGGGTGGCACAGTCTGACGGAGTCAGGCTGTGGGCGTTAGGACTGTCTTCATCATAAAAAGCAAAGGGCAGGCACGGGGGCCAGCCCCTACGGCGCGTATGACAGGTTGTTTTTGGTTATCTTTGCGTGTTATTCATTTTTATGGGCCTCCATAGAGGGGGCGGAATTGCAGTTTTTGTTCGAAAAATCGAAATATTT
>JAFGQP010000123.1 GCA_016935635.1 Sedimentisphaerales bacterium | reverse complement strand
CCGACTGGCTGCATATTCAACGATTGCCGAACCTTGAGCACATTTAAAAAAGTGGATGATTTTCCACTTTATACCATGCGGTATTACGGCAATTACGGCATGAAAGACCTTCAGACCGGTCGGGGACTGAATTGCCTTGATCAGTGGGGAATCAAGAAGCTGCTCCCGCAGAGTAATAATCCCCAGTGTTCCTGTTTTGCTGCGATGAGTCCGCAGGCGAATGCGGTGTTCGGTCGGAATTTCGACTGGCATACCGACACCGCCCTGCTGTTGTTCACGGACCCTACTGACGGTTATGCATCGGTGTCCATGGTCGATATCACCTACTTTGGATTCAATAAAAATACCAAGCCCGGCCTGCTGAACAAGTTAGCACTCCTGTTCGCTCCACAGGTCCCCTTCGATGGCATGAATGAATATGGCCTGGCGGTCGGCATCATGTCGATTCCGCAATCCAATGGCGGAAATGATCCCCAGAAGAAAACCCTTGGTCTGATGCAGCTTATCCGCCAGATGCTGGACCACGCCAAAAATGTGGATGAGGCCGTAGCACTCGCTCAGCAATACAACATTGTATTCACCTACAGCCCGACCAATCATATCATGGTCAGTGATGCGGCAGGGAATTCGGCAATCATTGAATATTTGAATGGTACGCCAGCAATCACCCGCAATGCACAGCCCTTCCAGGTCGCCACCAACTTCATTATCTCCGGCCTGGACACAGACAGAGCACTTAAATCCTGCCAGCGTTATAAAACCGCTTGGCAGATTTTGGAACAGACACAAGGGCAGCTTACTGCCCCTCAGGCCATGTCGCTTCTGAATGCCATCTCGCAGGACTCCACGGTCTGGTCGGCTGTATATGGACAGTCCACCGGCAAAATCCAACTGGCGATGGGCAAACGTTATGACAAGGTCTATGATTTTTCGCTCAAAATGAAAGACAAAAAGGACACTAAAACCTGTATTTATCCGATCCAGGCAGAGAAAGCAAACGACCCAAATTCTTCAAAATAAGCTTGTTTTGGGTTTGAGACCTTAAGGCTCCCGTGCAAAAGCTTAAACCCAATCAATGTGATAGAAGCGGTATTCAGCCGGGACTGATAACTTTATAAAAACCTCATTTTTTTATCAAAAACTCAGTTTGACAAACGAACCCAAGCTTGATACACTCTGATACAAATGGAATATTACGATATTAATAATCTTCTTTGGAGGTTTTACAATGCAGGAATACGAACAGCTCAAGACTCTTGTAGCTGAAATTGAAAACGATATTAACAAGGCTGAAGGCGGCAACAAAGCAGCCGGAACCCGTGTTCGCAAACAGATGCAGATGATCAAACAGGCCGCACAGACAGTTCGCAATAAGGTTCTGGAGATTCGCACAGTCGATTAATTGCATACGAGTTTCTTCGCGTCAGGACGCACCGTTGCGTCAATAGAGCAAGTGTCATTTTAGAATGAGGTAATTATGCCCCCAGCCCTGCTGTTTGATTATAAGCAACTGGATTTAACCAAAATTGAGTTTGACCACACTGCAATCGCGGAAGTCAATCCACAATCCTATGAAATGTCCCAGCTTGACGGAATCACCTGGTATGATCTCGACAAGATGATGTGTCTGGGCTATAAAGATGTTACGGATAAAGAATTCTGGGTTCGCGGGCACATTCCCGGCCGGCCTATTATGCCCGGGGTCATTATGATTGAAGCGGCCGCACAGCTTTGCAGTTTCTTTATGCGGAGAATCTACGGATTGACAGGATTTATCGGTTTTGCCGGAATCGACGAAACCAAATTCCGTGAAACCGTCGTTCCGGGTAATCGTCTGTATATGCTGGGGCATATCCACAAAGTCCGAAGCCGGCAGTTCTCCGCCAAAGTGCAGGGAATTGTCAACGATAAGCTGGCTTTTGAGACTATTATCAGCGGAATGAATGTCTGATGCCGGCCCGACTTGAAGAGTCCTTTGCATTCTCTTTGAGTCTGGGTTCTGAAACTGAAATAATTCCAGCCCTTGCGGGTATCCCTGCCCGCAGGGGCCTCATTCTTTTTGCCGACTCGGCCGATCGTCCTATTCAGATGCTGATTTGCGCGGACCTCCGCCGGACGGCACGCGCCCGGCTGCTGACGCAGAATCGGCAGATATCCCGCAAAGCTGATATTTCCAGGGTCTGTACACGGATTTATTATACGTGCATCCAGAGCGAATTTGCCTGCCAGAAGGCCTATATTGCCCTGTGCCGCACGTATTTTCAGGACCAGTTGGCCGACCTGGTCCAGCTGCCAAAACCCTGTTTTGTCAAACTGGAAACCCGTCTGAAGCTGCCGTGGTTTGCCGTCACGGAAAAGCCATCCCTGAATACGAACACGGCCATGTGGGGTCCGTTCATCACCCGCAGGAATGCCAATCACTATGCGGAAATCCTCACCAAGGCCTTTCGCCTGTGCCGCAATGCCGAATGTCTTTCTTCCGGCCGATACGACCTATGCCCATATTATCAGATGAAAACCTGCGACGGCCCCTGCCTCCATCCGGAACAGCTTACCCAATACCAACAGGCTATTGCAGATGCTGTCGCGGTTGCCAATGCAGGGCCTGATGAGCATGTCGCCAAACTGACGGCCACCATGCAAATTCTTTCTAAAAATCTGGACTTTGAGAAAGCCCGGCACATCCGGGATCAGATTGAACTCCTCAAAAAACTAACCCAGCCTGAATTTCGTGAAATCGGCCCCCTGTCGGAATTTTGCGTCCTGCACATCGATCTGGCTCAAAAAGAGAGAAAGAATCTGCTATGGGTTGCCTTTATCACAACCGCCGCCGACATTTGTGAATTCACCTTCTCGCTGGAACAGCTTGATACGGTAATTAATGCTATTCGCGATGTCGATAGATGCCGCAGCGACATCCGGCCGGCCCAAATCCAGGACCATTTAGGCTTGATTTGTCGATTCTTGTATCGCAGCAAAAAGCCGGGCCTGTGGCTGAATTGTTCAAATCAGAGAAATCTGAGCCCTGAAACTCTTGCGAAACAAATGAGAGCCGTTTTCCTCGATATCCCTGCCGAGCCCACCCCAATACAATAAAACATGATATCAGAATACTGCAGATGTCCTGATAAATATGTCCCAAATTTTAATCTGAATCGTAACGCACAGGGCTGCTCCAGAAGACCTCT
>JAFGQP010000122.1 GCA_016935635.1 Sedimentisphaerales bacterium | reverse complement strand
TTTCTATACAATAGGACAGTTGATCCAAGCAAAGGAGAAGAGACGATGAATAAAAAAATCCGAAACCCCGTTTCTCGGAATGAGAGGCGGGGTTTCTGTATTTGGAGGGAGGTTACTGCAGACGAGGAAAACCTGCGAGGAGGGGGAGGGGAACTTTTGAGATTCTTGGCGTAACACGGGGTGATGTTTGGCAAAGATATTTAACTTAAAAAGAAAGGAGGTGTAACTATGGACACATATAAAATACAGTTGGAGGTTTCCGGCCCGGCAGCTATGTTTACACGGCCGGATACCGGATCAACACCCATTTCATATCCTGTACCTACTTTCTCGGCAGCCAAAGGAATGTTTGAGGCAGTTTTGCGGCGAGCGCACGTTTACGTTCATCCGACGCAAGTCGAGATTTGTAAGCCCATTCGGTATGAGCGATACGTTACCAACTATGGTGGACCGCTTCGCAAAGGCAAAGATATCAGAGAAGGAAACAGCTACCAGCTTATAGCCACGATTCTTGTGGACGTGTGTTATCGCATTTATGGCGAGGTGCGGATGAAACAAATGAGCACTCGTGGCAACGGAAAGACACAACTCCATCACCGACGTGGTCAGGATTGGCGGCCACGGTTCAAGGGGCTATTTTATGATCGGCTGGAGCACGGGCAGACCTTCTATACACCATGTCTGGGTTGGAAGGAGTTTATACCCAGCTATTTCGGACCGTTTCGACACCGAGACCAGCAGGGTCAAAAAATTAGGCGGGTCGCCACAGGCGATATCCACATCCCGGCCATGCTGATCTCAATGTGGGACCATCGGCAATACCAACCCTGTTTTTGTGAGAGGTGGATCGTCGATGGCATGATGTCTTACGATGACAAGAGACCGCCAAAGGAGGTGCAAGATGTTGAGTGAAGCTTATGATCTGCTTCGCAGTCTCGACGAGATCGATTTCGATATTCCTACGAACCACCCCGATGTGAAGAAGCCGGGAAAAAATCCTGGCTATCGGGTATGTCTTGGTGTCGACGGACTTCCGCAAATTGTGGAGGAACTGGGTCGAGAGTCAATGGGAAAGCTATGGTATCATAGGGAAGGCAAGGCCAATGCTTTTCCAGTCGTAAAGATACAGCATGCCCTTTTGTCAGTTCCCATTGACGACCCACTGCGGAAAGCGTTTGATGCACTAAAAAAGGCCGAACAGTCAGAACGGCTCAGATTACTGCTAGAAGCTATCAACAACCGAAGGTTTCAGCTCCCTGCGCACGATGAGCAAACTTGGCATCGCTTACGAAATAAAGCGCGTGATTGGTCAGAAATTTTTGCCGAGAATGATGAGCGCTTCCTTGCCTTGCCTCATATGTTGCTTCGGTTCGTCACACCATCAACGACACCAGCAGATTTGCTTCGTCGTCTATGCCAATTGGTTATACAGCGCCTCGAACAAGGACGATTGCAAGACGTATCCCTTGCTGAGAAACTCCTGATAGGAATACCCGACAAGAAGAGACACGGTCAACCAGCGAAGTCGGAAGTACCTGTGGTTCTTGACGTTGCGGAACTAAACTATTCCGTTCCGGTTGCCGACCCTAGAATGGGTTCCTATGTGAGCCGTTGCCTGCGTGCTATCGAAAAAAGAGATCCCGACGGCATTTGTGCTTTACAGGGAGTACCACGACCCCTAGTGAAACGAAGGTTTCCTGAACCTAATCTTGGTCCGCTTGGCGAGTCAAAGCTTTTCTCAAAAAATAAGGATACACCATGCGAATTTCGGTATCTCAAGAAGCTAGGTGATTGGGAAGATGCGTCAAAGTCATTTCCCATTGGCCAACGGATTGCGGCTGATATTGGTGATGGGCTGAGTGCCCTTACTTTACCGGCCCACAAAGGCAAGACTTGGCGCATGGTTGCTAGTGGCAAATGGGAGGGGAGTGGTCGAAAAAAGAGAGAGAAAAAGGACCTGTTACTTATTTACTGTGAAGGACAACCCGTCATCAGCGACGAAGCAGCGGATACATTTGGGAGTGACGAGAAAGAAAAACGCGATCAGTTCGAGAATGACGCAAAGGCACTCTGCCGGGCTTTGGATGGCATCATCAAACACCACCCTCAATCAAGGCTTCATCTCATGCTAATTGGCAAGGCCGATAAGGAGAAAAAGCAGGTACTTATGCATATGACAATAGCGCCTCAAGAGATGCTCGACGCAGCCGAGAAATGGCGACTAGGAGTTTACAAAAATTTGCCGGTGGTGATGTTACCATTTCCACCAAAAAGGAAGGGTGAAGGGGCCGTCGAAAGACAACCCATTCCACCATATCCCGACCGTATAGTGCGCCTTCTTTCATCAAAATGGGTGCGTAGCGGTACGGATGAACTAAAGCTGAATGGCCCTGCTCTTCGCCAAGTTCTGGATATAATGTTACACACTTCAGAGACGTGGGAAGAGGCAGCAAAGAATCTCTTGAGCCTCACAATTCAACGAATTGGGCCGCTTCTGGTTGGTGTTGCCGCGGCTTATCATTCAGGGGAAAAAGAAAAATTAGAGAAATTTAAACCGACTGCGCGTGAAGCAGCACTACGTACAGTGGCATTGC
The DNA here is from genome assembly GCA_016935635.1 of Sedimentisphaerales bacterium. GTDB lineage: Bacteria > Planctomycetota > Phycisphaerae > Sedimentisphaerales > Anaerohalosphaeraceae > Anaeroglomus. Next base: position 7,056 of record JAFGQP010000122.1, on the reverse strand, counting down.
TCGGCATTCTACTTAACGCGCTTGGTCGAGAAAAGGGGGTTTACATGGGCGAGACAGCATTCCAATTAGGCCGTCTGCTATCCTTGGCGGATACTCTGCATCGCGAATATTGCGTTCACATGAGAGACAGAAGTATTCCACCACAACTAATAGGCAATGCCCTAATGGCAGCGGCAGCCGATAATCCTGAGGACGCTATCGATCGCCTCAGGGAACGCATGAACATTTATCAGGCTTGGGCTACAAAGATCTCTGGCGAAGAATACGGTTTGGCAAAATGGGCTGTTAAGCAGATGGGCGAAATTTGTTATGCTATTAAGCGGCCATTACCAACAAAAACAGATCAAACATTTCGTGCAGAGTTGTTTTTAGGGTATATGGCTCGCTCACCTAAAGAAAACAAATAGAGAAAGGGAATACTGCTATGTCAACGAAAGAGAAAAATATTATTCCTCGTGCGACGGGATTACTTGTAATTGCTGTAGAGAACGTAAACCCTAATGGCGATCCGGATCGTGAAAGTGATCCACGCCAACGCAGCCACGATAGGCGTGGCTATATTTCTGGAGTTTCATTCAAGCGAAAACTTCGTGACTTAATTGAACTGAAGGATGGACCGATATGGCAACACATGAAAAAGAAGTTAGCCATTAACAATGATGATTCTTTCTGCATTCTCGAATCACGGGAGCGCGGCTTTTCTGATGTTAAAGATGCCAGTGAAGCTTGGCGTAAGATTCTCAAACTAATTGATCAAGGGAACAACGGAAGCGAGGTTGCTAACAAATACTGGGATGCGAGAATTTTTGGGGCAACATTTTTAGAAAAAGGTGAAGAGGCTTCCAAAACGGGGAGTAGCACTGTAAGGGACCGAAAATATATTCGGACAGGTGTTGCTCAATTTGGGATTGCTGTTTCTGTTGCACCAGTTCGAATCCATCGTGACACAAACACCAAAAAAACGTCTGCTCAAGAATCAAAGGAGCGTGGCATGGCACCTTTAGCCTGTCGTTATGTAGAGCATGGCATCTATTGTATGCCGTTTTTTGTAAACCCTACGGCTGCAATTCAGAGTGGCTGCACATTAAAGGATATTGCCCTTCTCCTAAGCATGATCAAACATGCCTATCCAAACACAAGGTCTGCCGCTCGAGGGCACGGGCTTATAGAAGTTGTTCACGCTTGGTATGCCGAGCATGAGGACCAGCTGGGATCCTTCTCTGAGTTCGAATTGATTGAGAAACTGACGCCAAGGCGTAAGGGAGGGGATAGAGAAATGCCTTCGGTGAGTGGTATACTATTAAATGATCAATATGAAGTGCCTGATAAAGTTCCCAGCGATTTTAGAGGTAAGCTTAAGAACGGCAAGCTCTATGATCTTTGCGTCGAACTGCCAGAGTGGTGCAGCTCAATCAAAGGAGATGGTAAAAATGGTAAGTGAAACACTACTTGCACATAGCCGCCGTCATGGAATGCCAGAGCAAACTTATCGCACGCACGTAACGAACGTACATAGTAGAGCAATGCTTAATGCGCAAAAGGCCGTGGCTTTTTATAATGGCGACCGAAATGCTTTTCTTGGGTGGATTGAAGCCGCTGCATTGTATCACGATCTAGGCAAGCTCGACGTAGCAAACCAGAATGTCCTTGAACAGAATTCGCGAAATCATTTGCCTATAAATCATAGTGATGCGGGGGTAGCCGCACTCTGGAAACTCAAGCGGAAAGAGTCTGCAGTGCTTGTAGCGGCTCATCATTTCGGCCTTCTCCAAAAGAGCGAGGAGACTCCACCAAACAAGAAGCGACCATTTCGAGACGAGCAAGATTTAGCTAATTTTAGCGGATATACTGTCGACGAGCATGTTGATGCTCATCTTTCCTACTATCTGACTGCGCATCAAAAAGCCGGTCTTTGCATTGCTGCAGAGGAAAATAATGGGGTACTTCACCGTTGCGGTTTCACCCGCCGTGTCGCCTTATCATGCCTTGTCGATGCCGATCACGGGGACACCGCATGCCATTACAAAAAAGAGGCAGAAATTCCGAAAATTGAACCACGATGGAATGAACGCCTCTTGGCATTACAGCGTTACGTGGATCACCTACCGGTGGGAAACACAAAGCGTGAACAGCATCGAAACCGCTTGCGCAAACAACTATTCGAGACATGCCGGGACGCTTCGCTCGATCTATCGATTCGCTCTTGTAATGCTCCAGTTGGCAGCGGCAAGACCACGGCCGTGATGGCCCATTTGCTGCGAGTTGCAGCCGAACGAAAGCCTGAACTACGCCACATCATAGTTGTTCTTCCTTATACAAATATTATCTCACAGTTGGTTGACACCTATCGAAATGCACTAGTGTTAGACGGAGAACGTTCTGAAGACGTAGTGGTGGAGCATCATCATCGAATGGACGTCGCTGACTTGGGACTGCGTCAACTTGCCACGTTATGGAAGGCGCCGATTATTGTCACTACCGCCGTGCAGTTCTTTGAAACAATCGGCAGCAGTCATCCAGCACAATTGAGAAAGTTGCATGAACTACCAGGATCGGCGGTATTTGTCGATGAAATGCACGCAGCGATTCCGTCACATCTTTGGCCACAAATGTGGCGTTGGCTCGAATGCTGGACCAGCGATTGGGGCGGACACTTGGTTCTGGCAAGCGGCTCTTTGAGCCGATTCTGGGAATTACCTGAATACATAGACATTATTTGCTCTAGTGATTCGAAATCTATGCCCAGAGTATCTGATTTAGTCTCGGACATTTCCTTTCATAATGAGTTGAAGGAAACGGAAGAGCGACGAGTCACTTATCGGCGACGGTCAGAGGAAGCCGATTCACGTGGGCTAGATTGCCATGGTGTTATACAATTTGTTCAAGAAAAACCAGGGCCAAGACTTCTCATCGTGAACACTGTACAGACTGCCGCTGTAATTGCACAAGAAATGCGCGGATCAGGCTACGATGTACTGCATCTTTCAACAGCAATCGCTCCAGCTCACCGGGACTTGATTATTGAAAGAATAAAGCTACGACTTCAAGAAAAAATAGCGAACTGGACACTTGTCGCCACAAGTTGCGTTGAAGCGGGGATGGACTTTTCTTTTCGCACGGGTTTTCGTGAACGTGCATCAACAGCGAGTCTTATTCAGGTCGGTGGAAGGATTAGTCGTGGCGACGAATTTGAAAATGCTGAGGTTTGGGATGTTCTTTTTCTTGATAACCGGTTTCGCAACAATCCTTCTGTATTGATCTCTCGTCAGGCATTAGACCATTTTACATTGCATGAGTTGAACCGAATGCATTCGGCAGAATTAGCTACCCTCGCTTTAAGACGAGAATGGACATGTGGTGCCGAAGAGAGAGCTAGGAAATTGGTGGAGGACGAAGATAGAATGGAATATCCAAGCGTGGCTACCCAATGTCGCGTCATTGATACAGATACACGGACGGTTATTATTGATGAGTTCTTGGCTGAAGCTGTGAGAAAAGGTGAAATGGTTTCGAAATACGAACTCATGCAGTATAGCGTTCAAATATGGGCTAATAAGATTACGAAACTTGGTCTGCAACCTGTTATACAAGATAACAACTCTGAGGATTCGAAAATTTATGTGTGGAAATATGATTATGATCCTGATTTTCTTGGGTACATGCAAGGTGTCTTAAAACTTGATGATTTCCTTGCATCAGGCGGTGCCATAATTTAGTAAAAAGTGTTAAGAAAAATAGGTGGCTTGTTATGATTGACCATCCCCAGCCCTTCTCCTTCATTCCTCCCCACGGAGGTTACCGAGACCTGCGATCGTACCGGATGGCGGAGATTGTGCATGACGCCACGGTGGTATTTTGCGACCGGTTTATTTCGCGGCGGTCCCGCACCCATGACCAGATGGTGCAGGCGGCGCGTAGCGGAAAGCAGAACATCGCCGAAGGCAGCATGGCTTCCGGCACGTCCAGGAAGATCGAGTTAAAGCTTGTGGGGATCGCCCGCGCGAGTCTGGAGGAATTGCTGGTCGATTTCCAGGACTTTTTGCGGCAGAAGGGATTGCCCCTGTGGGGCAAGGAGCACCCGCAAGCGCGAGCAGTGCGGGGGCTGTGCTTATAGGGGAAATAGATCAGATAAGACGTATAAGCGCTATATTGAAGAACAAAAACCTGAGATTGCCGCTAACGCGGCAATCTGCCTGATCCACCAGACCAACTACCTTCTGGACCAGCAACTGAGGGCCTTGGGCAAGGAGTTCTTAAAGGAAGGCGGTTTTACGGAGAGGCTCTATCGCATGCGGTCGCAGACACGAAAGAAAGATTAGGTCATATATGACTTATAAAACTGATACCTATTCAGAAGACGACCTCATAATGCTCTCCGCCCTTCAGCACTATGTATTCTGCCCCCGCCAGTGCGCCTTGATCCATGTCGAGCAGGTCTGGACCGAGAACCTCTTTACGGCGGAAGGCCGGATCATGCATGAAAAAGTGCACGGGTCGGATCGGGAATCCCGCGGGAAGGTGCGTATTGAGTACGGGGTGCCGTTGCGGTCGTTACGGCTGGGATTGATCGGGAAGGCGGATGTGATCGAATTTCATAAACAGCCCGACGGCTCGTGGCAACCCTTTCCGGTGGAATACAAGCGGGGTAAACCGAAGGCGGACGACTGCGACAGGGTGCAGCTCTGCGCCCAGGCCTTGTGCCTGGAGGAGATGGTCGGCGCTGCAATTCAGAAAGGAGCGCTTTTTTACGGGAAAACCCGCCGCCGGCAAGATGTTGTTTTTGATGGAACGTTGCGAGGCACGACCGAGGAAGCGGCACGAAAGGCCCATGCGCTTATCGAAGCCGGTCTGACTCCGCCGCCGGTTTTTTCCAAGAAGTGTAAAAGCTGTTCGTTGGCTGCGGAATGCATGCCGAAGATGATTGAGAAAGGCCGATCGGCACAACGTTATCTAGCCAGGGCGATGAAGGAATCATGAAAAAACACCTTAATACTCTTTTTGTCACCACCCAGGGAGCCTACCTCGCGAAGGAGGGGGAAACCGTGGCGGTCAAGGTCGACCAGGAAATCCGGCTGCGGATTCCGGTCCATACACTGGGGGGAATCGTCTGCTTCGGGCAGGTATCCTGCAGCCCTTTCCTGATGGGGTTTTGCGCCGAGCGTGATGTGGGAATAAGCTTTTTGTCGGAGCATGGCCGTTTTCTTGCCCGCGTCCAGGGGCCGGTTTCCGGGAATGTTCTGTTGCGGAGAGAGCAGTATCGAAAGGCCGATGATCCGGTTTTCTCCGCCGGCATGGCAAAAGCCGCGCTCACCGGGAAAATAGCAAACTGCCGCACCGTATTGCAGCGGGCGCTGAGGGATCATCCGGAAAAGCTGGACAGAGACAAGGTCGAGCATGCCGCGAAGCGCCTTAACCGTTGTCTTGAGTTACTTCATGCCGAAGAATCCCTGGACGGCGTGCGCGGCTTCGAGGGAGATGCCGCCCATACATATTTCAGCGTTTTTGACGAGCTGATTGTTTCGCAGAAAAAGTCCTTCTCCTTTCAGGAGCGGAACCGGCGGCCGCCTCTGGATAACGTCAACTGTCTCCTCTCCTTTCTCTACACGATGGTCATGCATGATGTCCGCTCCGCCCTGGAGTCGGTAGGATTGGACCCGGCCGTCGGCTTTTTGCATCGGGACCGGCCCGGACGACCCGGACTGGCCCTCGACCTGATGGAGGAATTCAGGCCCTTCCTGGCCGACCGGCTGGCTCTTTCACTGATTAACCTTCGGCAGGTTCAGCACAAAGGGTTTAAAAAAGCGGAATCGGGAGCGGTATTAATGAACGATGACACCCGAAAGGAAGTCCTGACGGCCTATCAGAAACGGAAGCAGGAGGAGATTTTTCATCCCTTCATTGAGGAAAAGGTGACGGTGGGATTGTTGTTTCATACCCAGGCGCTGTTGATGGCCCGGTATCTGCGCGGTGATTTGGACGGCTACCCTCCGTTTATCTGGAAATAGGGGACGTGAGATATGTTTGTACTGATCAGTTACGATGTCGCCACCAGCGAAGACGGAGGGCAGCGGCGGCTGCGAAGAGTGGCGAAGGCGTGTAAGGACTTCGGACAGCGGGTTCAATATTCCGTGTTTGAATGCATTGTCGATCCGGCGCAGTGGGCGGTTCTGCGGCAACGGCTTATTGACGAGATTGACGCGGATAAAGACAGCCTGCGGTTTTATTATCTCGGCTCCAATTGGAAGCATCGGGTGGAACATGTGGGGGCGAAGGAGGCGCTCGACCAGGAGGGCCCGTTAATTGTCTGAGAGTTCCGGCGCGAACCCGAAGCAGACACGGATTTCCCGTGAGGTTCGCACCATGCCTAAGTGCCCGGAAATAAGCGGGTTAAAAAAAGCGTTCTTTGAAAACCGAATATTTTTTTGGCGAGGAAGAGGAGGATCGCGGAAGTAGACCGATAATTACCGTAGATTTACTGTGTTATAAGAAGACAGTCGCCCCCCATGCGGGGGCGTGGATTGAAACCTATTTTACCGGGGGCGCGTTGACCATTCCGGGAGTCGCCCCCCATGCGGGGGCGTGGATTGAAACTTGAAATTGCGGCGAAAACAAAGCGGTTTTCATTTGTCGCCCCCCATGCGGGGGCGTGGATTGAAACGTGTCCGGAGCGAGCATCTACTATGCGACCATAGTCGCCCCCCATGCGGGGGCGTGGATTGAAACTGATAGAACTTATTGCTATTTCTGTTTGGTAGCATAGTCGCCCCCCATGCGGGGGCGTGGATTGAAACAAGACATGATGGAAGATGCCAAAAAATGTGCGGAAGTCGCCCCCCATGCGGGGGCGTGGATTGAAACCGAGCTTGGTTAAATACAACGGCGCGAGCGTGGACGTCGCCCCCCATGCGGGGGCGTGGATTGAAACCGGTACGTGCGGATCACGATTATCGATATCAGCAGTCGCCCCCCATGCGGGGGCGTGGATTGAAACAACTATCGCACTGAGTAAGTGGCTCAATTATGAGTCGCCCCCCATGCGGGGGCGTGGATTGAAAC
>JAFGQP010000121.1 GCA_016935635.1 Sedimentisphaerales bacterium | reverse complement strand
TCTACACCCTCAGCGATATGGTCAGCGGCAAAATATTCACCGACGCCGTCGCCGAAGAAATCCGTGAAGTGGATGTCCATTACCAGCGAATTGAAACGGGCAGTTCACATGACTTTTTATCCGAGGCACTCTATCGTAAAGTGCCTCGCTACTATGTTCCTTTCCGCTGTCTGTATTCGAAAAATATAGACAATCTGATGATGGCCGGGCGGTGTTTCAGTTGTTCCCATGTTGGCCTGGGCGGCCCTCGCGTGATGCGTACCTGCGGCCAGATGGGCATTGCCGTGGGATATGCCGCTTCCCTGTGCAAAAAATATAACACATCCCCCCGCAGCATCTATACCAACCACCTCCATGAACTCAAAGATCTAATCGTCGGAACTGATACAAATAATAAAACTACCGATTAGATAAATCTTCCATTCAAAAAAGACTCAAGAACTTCAGAACGTAAGAACTTATCAGGGAAACCGCTGGAGGGAAAACTCACTTAAGGAATTCCAGCAGGTCGGCGTTGAGCTGGTCTTGATGCGTGTACGCGAGACCGTGTGGTGCGTCCGCGTAGATCTTCAGGATTGCGTTCCTGACCAGCTTCGATGAGCGGAGCGCCGCGGCGCCGATCGGCACGATCTGGTCGTCATCGCCATGAAGGACCAGTGTCGGCACGTCGAACTTTTTGAGGTCTTCGGTGAAATCCGTCTCGGAGAACGCCTTGATGCAGTCGAAGGTGTTCTTGTGACCTGCCTGCATCCCCTGGAGCCAGAACGCATCAATCATGCCCTGCGAGACTCTGGAGCCGGGCCGGTTAGCCCCGAAGAACGGGCCACTGGCGAGATCCTTATAGAACTGGGAGCGGTCGGTAATGGAATCCTGGCGGATCTTGTCGAATACCTCAATCGGCAAACCGCCGGGGTTTGCCTCTGTTTTCAGCATCAGCGGCGGGACGGCGGAAATCAGGGCGACTTTGGTCACCCGTTTCGTGCCATGGCGGCCGATGTAGCGGGCCACTTCACCGCCGCCCGCGGAGAAGCCGATCAGGATGGTTTTTTTCAGGTCGAGCGTCTCGATAAGCGTTGAGAGATTGTCGGCATAGGTGTTCATTTCGTTACCGCTCCAGGGCTGGCTCGACCGGCCATGGCCGCGACGGTCATGGGCAATGCAGCGATAGCCATTGGAAGCCAGGAATATCATCTGAGACTCCCAGCTATCTGCATTGAGCGGCCAGCCGTGGCTAAACACCACAGGCTGTCCTGTGCCCCAGTCCTTGTAATAGATTTGCGTACCATCCTGGGTCGTGATCGTGCTCATGGTTTGTGACCTTTCTTATCGGAGAGAGTCGCCGCCTCTCCTGTCCACCCAACGACAAAACCCAACCCGTGTCGGCTGGACCACGATACACAGTGGGTGGAACCGCCTTATCAAGCTAAAGTATCTGACTATTTAGGCTGCCATCAGACAAGATTCTCTGCCGCAAAACTCCAGTTAATTAGTTTATCGAGAACCGCATTGACATATTCCGCGCGGCGATTCTGGTAATCCAGGTAATAGGCATGTTCCCAGACATCGACAGTCAATAGCGGTTTAACGCCCAGGGACAAAGGTGAATCCGCATTGCCCGTCTTGACCACTTTGAGCTTGTCGCCATCCAGCACAAGCCACGCCCAGCCGCTGCCGAACTGGGCCATTGCCGCGGCAGCCCACTCCTTCCTGCATGCATCCACGGTGCCGAAGGAAGTTTCGATCATTTTCTTCAGCACATCAGGAGGTTGGCCGCCGCCTTTGGGTCTCAGACTGTGCCAGTAAAACGTGTGGTTCCAGACTTGTGCCGCATTATTGAAGATCGCGGTTTTATCGGCTTTGCCGACTGTCCCGGCAATGATCTTTTCAAGGGTCATCTCTGCAAACTCTGTTTCCGCTGTCAGTTTATTCAGATTATCTACATACCCTTTGTGATGCTTGCCATAGTGGAAGCCGATTGTATTGGCGGAGATTATCGGATCTAGCGCATTGTCCGCATAGGGCAGAGACGGCAGGCTCACTGGAGATAGCGTTTTAATCGCGTTTTTGCTCATAATTTTAATTCCTTTCAATGATGTTGATTTTTGATTCTTCGCTCAAAACCACAAACACGAGGACTTGTCTTTCATGTTTTACCTCTTTGTGTTCCGGTGCCGTAACTTTCGTCAGAGGGTATTGGAATCGCTGGGTACCGCTGATCCGGAAGGCACTTTTATGCCCTCCGGATAACACGGCCATCCATCGGTTTTAATTTCCGCATCCGGGCCGTCAGTGGCCCTTGTCTTACTTTTCCTGCAATTTCTTAGCAGCAGGCATATTTTTCATCATTTCTTTCATCATTTCTTCTTTTTCAGTCATCTTGAACATCACTTTTTCAAGCTTGACATCTTTCTCGGCATCGGTCAGCTTCTCCCACTCAGGCGGGCAGGCCGGACAGCAGAAACCGACTTTTTTGCCTTTATACAGGATGGTTAGATTTTCAGGGGTGTTCATCATGTCGATTTTATTTCCGGAAACAGGGCAGCAATCATTGACGGCGGGCATTTTATCCATGCACTTTTTCTGAGCGATCTGCATCTCTTTCAATAGCGTTTTCGCTTTTTCAATTTCCATTTTCGCATCGGCTGTATTTCCGGCATCCAACGCTTTAACGGCATTGTCCAGTGATACGATTGCTTCAGAGGTGCCTTTCATGTTTTTTTCACAGTTCGCTGTACATCTCATCATGCATTCGTGCATGTTTTTCATCATGCCTTCTTTGCCCGGCTTCATCATATCGCCGAGATTCATCATGTCACCCGGTTTCATTATATCACCTTGCTTTATTATATCGCCCGGCTTCATCGTGTCACCTTCCGCCGCCTTGACAGCCATGAATCCCAATGTGATAATAACACCAATACCCAACACAAATCCCATTTTTACCATTCTTGCCTTGCTCATTTTGTTTTCCTCTCGTTTTTTGAAGGTTATCTTTTATCATTTGGCACTGGTTTCCAGAGCCGCAACTTTCGTCAGGCGGTGTTGGAATCGCTCGGCGCCGCTGAATTCAGCCTGAAGAAATGCTTTGACCAATTCCCAGGCGAACGCATGGCCGACCACAAGGCCGCCAAGGCAAATCATGTTCATGTCATCGTCTGCCACCCCCTGATGAGCCGAAAACGTTTCATGAATCAAGCTCGCACGCACACCCGCCACTTTGTTTGCAGCAATGCACGCCCCCACACCACTGCCGCAAATGGCTATCCCGCGATCCACCTCACTGTCAGCAACTGCATAAGCAAGAGGCACAATAAAATCCGTGTAATTATCATCAGGAATATACTGGTGATTACCAAAATCGATTACTTCATAACCGACCTCGCTTAACATCCCGACCAGGTAATCTTTTAACTCAAATCCGCCATGATCGGCTGCAATCCCGATGTGTTTCAGTGTCATGGACAATATTTTCTCTGGATCAGTCATGCGTCATTCCTTTCAGCAAGGCTCCCTATTATACTCGCAGAGATTCACCACACTGCATAGGCGCCAGCACCCCGCTGGCTGACATACTCAATAGGGCAAATTCACCGTGCAAGGCCGGGCAGCTCTCAGTACTGTTTTCCGAGAAGGCCAAAGGCATTGCCTTCGGGAAAGCTTCTGATGCGTACTTCGTGGAATTGTTGTCTCAGAAGCCGCGAGGGATATATCCCAACAGTAACAGTATCAGCAGGATTACCAGTATTAATCCCAGGATACCGGATGGGCCGTAACCCCAATTGCGGCTGTAATTCCAACGAGGCAATCCGCCGACAAGAAGTAAGATAACAATAATAAGTAATACTAATCCCATAAAAAGTCCTTTCCATTATCTCAGCGAACAGGACACAATCTTGCGCCCTTTTCGTTGTATTGTCCACATTCAGATTAACGTCAGTTACTTTATCTCAAGGTAACAGCAACGATTTCTTTTGTAAATCAGTGTAGAATCTGATTATCATGTAAGACAAATTGCCTATCCGCTTGTCAAGATAATATGCCGTCAGAGGCGGATATTGCTTGCCTGGCAGGCTGGAAACCTGAGCAGCGTTGAGACCGGAGCGAAACTCCGCTTTCATATCTATTTTATTATATCAGCTCAGAAAAAAACATTTTTGTTCATAAAACTATAAATTGGAGATATATACTGATCCTACTTGAATTTTTCCGGTTCGTCGCGGCTAAGTACAGTGGCATAAACCACTTGCTGCTTTTTCGCGCTGAATACTCATACCCATTGGGTATAATATAAAGAGACAACCTAATCATTCTATTCTGTCGGCACAACCGACAAAGGAGACTGCCATGAAGATCGCAATAGCAGGTAATCATATCGGCGAACAGGCCGCTCAGGCCGCCAAAGCCATTCTTGCCGAATTAGACCATGAAATTGTTGATATGTGCACGGATATACCAGACGATGATTAACGGGATATGGCTTATGCGGCCGCCCTTGCCATCAAGGAAAAGAAGGCAGACCGGGCTATTCTGATTTGCGGCAGCGGTATTTGTATGTGTATTTCTGCCAATAAAATACCGGGTATTATGGCCGCGGCCTGTTATGAACCCATCGAGGCCCATCTGGCTCGGAGCAGCCTGAATACCAATGTACTGTGCCTGTCTGGCAGGTGGTTTGTTCAGGGGATAGCCGACAAAATTATCCACGAATGGCTCAATACCCCCTTTACGTGCAGTAAGCGTCAGGTACGCATCCTGAAGAAAATTTAGGCTATTGAGCAGGGATGCGATCCCAGGCACGTAGGATAATATTCTACTGCTGGACCAGGGTAACAGCCATCAAACCGATGACCACCTCATTGGATAATGCACGCACAGTCAGCGATTTTAACTCTTTTTTGCCGTTCAAAGGCATATCCAGCACCAAAGCTGCCCCGCCGGGAATCTTGCCGCCCTTTTTCATAAATGTTTGGGCATCCAGAATTCGTACCCGGCCGGTCTTCAAATCCACGCGAGGCGGAATCGGGCCGGGCCGGCGGAAGGCATACTGGTCTATATAGAAATCCTGGTCGATGGGCCACCAGTTATCAGGACTGTGCAAAACCAGCTTGTTTTCCGATCCATCCGTATAGGACACAATCACCTCGCCGTTATCGATGTGGCACTGCATCGAATTGGTGGACCCTGCCATCAGAAGATAAACATGGTCGGCATTCCCAGCCAGCGGCACCGAGGCCGCATCGGGATAATTATCCCACAAGGAAACAAACAGCACATTCTTCTGGTCATCCTGGCCGCTGGTCTGGAAAGAAATACCCTGCGGCAGAGTGAATATGCCGTTATTTTCAGCAGCCCGCTGCCGCAGTCCGCGATCATCGATTTCCGGAGTTTCCTTGAAATTGCACCAGCCGCCAAAGCCCTGTTTTGGAATGGCCAGCGAACAGAACGGTGAACGGGGAGAAACATATTCATTCTTGAAAATCTGCGAAACACGGTCATTAAACAAAGTCGACAAATCAATTGACTTTTGTTTGGCGGTCGGAGGCATTTTCAGGTTCCAGTTGACAATCTGGCCATCCACCACCGGTCCGCTTTTGAGTCCAATCCGAACCGCTGTCGTCCCCGGTAAAAGCCCGTCAGTCGTCAGCCAGATCGGGGCGGAAGCATTAAACGACCCGGCATCAATCGTCTGTGAAATGCTGTGCCCGCCGTAATGAATCTGGACTGCCTGCTTAAGAGGCTCGGATGTATTATTCTGAATCCGGAACACCACAGACTTATCATCCTGACTCTCGGATGCAGCCACCGCCTGTGCAGGGCGAATTTCAAAACAGATCGGTTCCCACCATCGCATATTTATATCTCCTTGTTCAACAAGGGCAAAAATACTGCGATGTCCAGGTAAACCGGATGCCTTGGCCGTCAAAGAATGACTCGACGTCTTCAAATCCGCGACTGCATTTTGCGAATCCACTACTTTCAGTAAATGGGCTGTACCAAATTCAACCGTAAATTCCTCATTCAAAGCCGCCACTGCCGGCACACTGGCTTTTGCCGGCAAATCCCCCTTCCAGATAATCTCCACACGGTAACCAGCGGCCGCTGGTGCCGTAATTTCTATCTCCGGTCGGCCAACTGCATCTGGAATCGGTTTCCAGGAAGCAGGTTGCCCATTGATTTTGACACCACCTACCCGATCACGCAAAGCCGCAGCACGCAAACAAAGCGATACCGGCTTTGCAAACTTCGGTTTGATTTCATATCGTTCCGTGAAGCCGTCCCGTTTGAAAGTAAATTCAACTTGCGGATGAACCAGTGACGCATGGTCCCACGCTGCCGGAAAGCCCGGCCGCACCGTCAGTTGCCCAGCCGGAACATCCGGCTTAATTCCAAACAGTCCCTCAATCAAACCCCGCGACACCGCACCGACTCCATCTGCAAAATCACGCTGACTTTCGCCGCGATAGGCATCATAATAAGTACACATGCCCACATTGCCCGGGCACAGCCCCAGGTACATACTGTCCAGAATGCAGCCCTTGAACAACGCAAATGCGGCATCACCGCGACCGGCCTGCCAGTACGCCAGAGCCGTATGGGCCGCCTCCGCCATGACCACATTATTGACCGACCATGAATACGGCATCCAGTTGGAGGAGGGTACCGTAAAATGTCCCTGGGGAACACCCGGGCCGTGAATCGGAATGCGGGCAATCTGCGTATCCACGAATCGGCTCATCTGCCAGGCCTCGAGCGCCGATGGAACCTCGGAATCCAAGGTGTGATAAAAGGTATAGACCCCGGCACTCGGATGAAGCCGCTGCAGGCCAAGCCAGTCTTTGTATTCGGCAAACCACCCTTCCCTCGGCAGCCACAGTTCCTTTCGCATCGCCTTGAGGATTAATTCCGCTTCCTGTTCATACGGAGAGGCATCCTTGTCCAGCAGCTTTGCCAGCCGGGCCGCCATCCTGTTGTGATAGTAATTATAGGCCGTCGTGTGCGTTACTCCCCCGCCGCTGTACTGCAGGTCATCACTGGCCCAGATGGCCGCGTAAGCCTCATAAAGCGGCGACTTGCCGTCATTGAATGGCCGCCGGAACAGCCGTCGTTCCCATGCCAGATGACGCTCAATCACCGACCAGGCCTGGCGGGCAAACTCTAAATCTCCCGTCCACTGCAAGTGGCGAAAGAGGGCATCAATATAGACCAGGTTCATGTCATAGTGTGACTTGGACATGGTACCATTGCTGTGCAAGGACGGTTCATTGCGGGATAAATTCGCCTCCGGATCGGCCGGCAAAATGCTCGCGGGAATCGGCCCGGCCTCCTGCTGCCCAGCCCAGTAACTCAAATGACGTTTGGACCGCTCATGCCAGCCCAGCGCATCGTTGGCATAAGGTCCGCGCCAGCCCAGCAGTTTTCTTCGCCACGCTACAGCCCCATGCTGAACCGTCCCGGATGGCTCATCCCAGATGGCATCCGCCGCCACACACAGTGCCGCTGCTGCTGCATTAATATAAGAGTCGGGTGTCGTAACGGAAATCGTATTGACTATGCTTTGCCTGTGCTGCTGTGATGCGTCAAACAATCCCGCCAATCCTTCCGGTCGAACAGACATTGCTTTTTTGTCCTTGCCAAGCCGCTCAAGACAAAGATAAAACGGCTGCTTGACCTCCAATACCGTTCGACCAACAACTACCGTCAAATCGCCCGTCCAATTCTCAGATTTCAGCAAATCCGGTAACGCATTCCACAATCGCGCATCAGCAACCGTCTGCGTTGCTTTTCCGGAATAATACCCACCGATTGTCGCCGTTTTACTTTGGAGAATAAATCCGCCAGGGGCCAGCTCAAAGATATTGTCTTTGCAGTAATCCAGCTTCAATTGGAAAAACCGGCTCACCGGCTCCCGCTCGCAGCCGATATCTCCATCCCGACTGCCCCGCTGGCCATTCACACCCCCATATGCCCAGATCAGGGATACAGAAGTTTTCAGGTCAAGACCCTCCGCTTGCAGGATAAGCCCTTCAAACTGATAGACAGCCAATAGCGTCAATCGAATCTTGCCTTCCCCCAGCAATTGATCCTCAATATCATAGACCACCGACCCTGGACGATAGCGAGTAACAATTTTATCCGCTTCAAAAAGCCATTTTTGACCCTGGCTGGTCACAATCCCCAGTCGCAAATTCCCCCCACGCCCCGGCAGGTACATCACACATTCGGGTAAATCCCCCGCATCAACACGAAATGCCGTATTGCCGCCATACAACGGACGATTAAAGAACTCCCTGCCATTTTCGATCACAAAATCCGTCCCCTCCGGGCGATACCGAAGCGGCCGGGCGGTGGACGCATCGAATTCCGGCCGGTCAGCATTAATCCGCTCCGGCGGCAAAGATTCCCCCGACACCGTATAAACCAACATCAAGCCCAAAAGATATGCAGCGAGTCTGATTCTGTATATTTGCATGTTCAACTCCCTTATCGCGATGGCAACGGACAGTTTTAATCCGGATAATTAGCATACTGAATCCAGACCAACAGTGCAACCCCGAATTAATGCTACCAATGAAATATTTCTGGAACATTTGCATCCATAAACATCTGATTTTTCAAAGCCCTCAATTGAAATCTATCCCTGTCTGTTATTTCTTATTAATTCTGAAAAAACTCTAAAAAAAACTGGAAAAAAGAAAGTTTTTGGCTACAATTCGCAGGCTATGAAATTCGTACTGATAGACAAAGTAACGGCCATGGAGCCGGGAAAATCGTTGACCGCGGTCAAAAGCGTCTCGCTGGCCGAGGAATATCTGGCGGACCATTTCCCCATATTCCCCGTCCTGCCGGGTGTATTGTTACTGGAAGGCCTGATTGAATCGGCCTCCTGGCTGGTCCGGCAGAATAATAACTTCGCCCAGAGCATGGTTTTGCTGGAAACCGCCCGCAATGTGCGGTATAAAAGCTTTGCCGCCCCGGGTATGCAGATTCGCTACACGGTGACCGCCAAAGCCCTCGAAGACAACGCCAGCAGCTTTACCGGCATCGGCGTCTGTGGAGACGAGGAAATCGTGGCCGCCAATTTCACCATGCGCCATTTTAACCTGGGCGATGAGAATCCCAAAATGGCCCATGTCGATGGTCAGGTCGTGGACAACATGAAAAAGCGGTGGAAACTGCTTTACAGTGAATAATCGATAGTCAATAACATATATAGATCGCCGTCGGCGAAGTATTTTTAGAAACGATATTGGAGAACAGATATTATGGCAATGAGCCGAGATGACATTTTCAATCAGGTCAGGGATGTATTGGTTGATGCGCTGGGACTGGACGATAGCGACGTCACCGAAGACGCCACACTGATGGGCGATCTGGGTGCCGAAAGCATCGATTTTCTCGACATCGTATTTCGTCTTGAAAAAGAATTCAACATCAAGGTTCCCCGCGAGGAGCTTTTCCCTGCTGAAGCAGTAATGAACAATCCCGAGTACGTCAGCGGCGGCAAAGTCACCGCCAAAGGCCTCGCCGAACTGAAGGCCAAGATGCCCCATACAGACTTCTCGGAATTTGAAAAGAATCCCGATATCAACAAAATCGCGGACCTGTTTACTGTCAGCGCTATCGTGAATTTTATTGAAGGCAAGCTGCAATAAGTCTTCACGGTTTATTCCTTTTCCATCACCACGGCGTTGTCTTGGAAATGGACTGGATTCTGAAATTGATAAAATCATCGAACTAAATGTATCGGCAGGCTCGCTGTTTCGGCGCACCTGCCGATAGCCTTTTTGAGAACAAGATTATGCGTTGGATCTGGATCGATAAATTTCTGGAATTTGAAAGCGGAAAGCGAGCTGTCTCGCTTAAAAATGTGTCGCTGGCCGAGGAACATCTTCACGACCATTTTCCGGGCTTTCCCATCATGCCCGAATGTCTGATGATTGAGGCTATGGCTCAGACGGCCGGCATCCTCGTCGGCGAGGCTCGGAAATTTCAGGAAAAAGTTGTCCTGGCCAAGATCAAAAACGCCGTCTTTCATCATTTCGTCCGTCCCGGCGACACCATCATACTCCACGCTGAAATCGAATCCATCGCCCCGGAAGCGGCCAGCACCACCGGCGTTATCAAACGCGGGGACACAGTAATCGCCCAGATTAACCTGATGTTCAGCCACGTCGATAAAAACCTGGCCGGCAAGAAGTTCCCGGAAGAGAATTTTGTCTTTACCGACATGTTCAATTCCCTGCTGACCGGATTCGCTGAAACTCAAACCACGGAGGGTTCCAACTGATGCAGCGTCGGATCGTGATTACCGGAGTCGGGGCCGTTTCCCCGCTTGGATTAACCAGTGATCAGATGTGGCAGGGCCTTCTGGAGGGTCGATGCGGACTGGGACCCATTCGCAATTTCGATGCGTCGGCCTTTGACTGCAAAATTGCCGGCGAAGTCTCGCCATTCAACATCCGCGACTATGTCCCCAAAAGCCATCGCAAAGCCACCAAGCTGATGAGCCGCGACATTGAGCTGGCCGTTGCCGCCTCACAGGAAGCTGTTAAAAACAGCGGCCTGATCAGCAAAGCCGATGAAGGCAAAACCCCCACGCTGATTCCCCAGCGAACCGCCATCAGCTATGGCGCCGGCCTGATCGCCTGTGATCTGATCGAGATGGCCCAGTCCGTCAAACTCTGCGTCACCGACGGCAAATTTGATATTCGCAAATGGGGCCGCGAAGGGATGCAGACCCTGACCCCGCTGTGGCTGCTTAAATATTTGCCCAATATGCTGCCCTGTCACGTGGCCATCATCCACGATATCCAGGGCCCCAGCAATACCATTACCTGCGGCGATGCCAGTTCCTACCTGGCCGTTTCAGAAGCCGCCGAGATAATTATCCGCGGAGATGCCGAGACAGCCCTTGCAGGCGGCGGAGAGACACGTGTTCATCCCATCGGCATCGTTCGTCAGTATTTGATGAAACGAGCCAATTGCTCTTCCAATGACAATCCTGCTGCTGCCTGCAGACCCTTTGATGCCAACGCTGCCGGGACTATCTTTTCTGAAGCCGCCGGCACACTGATTCTGGAAGAGATGCAAACCGCCCGAAATCGCGGTGCTTCCATGCTGGCCGAAATCATCGGCTGGGGTGCCAGTCACAGCCACAACCCGGACTACACGCATCTGGAACCGGACGGCAAAGCAGTTACCTATGCCATTGAAGCGGCATTACAGCAGGCCGGTATCACACCGGATAAGCTGGATTTAATCATCCCCTGCGGCACAGGCATCCCCTGTGACGATAGAGCCGAGGCCATCGGCATCCAGACAGCCCTTCGCGCATCAGAGTCTGCAATTCCCGTATGGCCCACCAAGAGCCTGCTGGGTCACTCCGGCGCGGCCGCGGGAACTCTGGACCTGATTGCAGCCGCCCTGGCCATCCGTGACGGCAAAACCGGCAAAGCAGTCAATTTCGATTCTCCAGCAGCACAATGCAAACTCAATCTCCTGCGCCAGCCGCTGAATAAACCGCTGCATCATGTGCTCTGCTGCGGCTATTCCTTCGGCGGACAATGCAGCGCAGTTATTCTCAAGGCAATTAAGGACTAAACGTCAATGAAGCATAGAGTAGTCATTACCGGTATGGGAATCATCTGTCCGCTGGGACACTCGGTTGATCAGATGTGGCAGGGCCTCATGACCGGCAAAAGCGGCATAGACTATAACACCCTGTTCGACGCGTCAACCTTCCCCACCCAATTTGATGCGGAAGTCAGGGATTATGAGATAAGCCGTTTCGTCAAAAATGTTCAACCGCACACCAACGGCAATCGCGGGTCACAGTTTGTCGTCGGCGCTGCCGCTCAGGCCTGCAGACAGGCCGGGATTGATATTGAATCCGACCAGCCCGCCGACGGTATCGACCGCCGCAGGATGGGCATCTATCTGGGTGCCGGCGAAGGCTCGGTCAACAACGAGGCCTTCTTTCAATCCCTGATTGATTCATGGATTGAAGAAAAGCAGCAGCCGGACTGGACCCTCTGGGTCAAATCCGCCGCCGTCAAAATGACCCCGACCCAGGAGCTCGAGCAGGAGCCCAGCATGCCCGCCGCTCATGTGGCCTTGCTGACAGGCGCTCGGGGCATCAGCCGCAGTTGTCTGACAGCCTGTGCCGCAAGCACTCAGGCCGTCGGGGAGGCATCAATGCTGATTCGACACGGCAAAGCCGATGTCATGATTGCCGGCGGCTGCCATTCAATGATTCATCCGCTTGGCCTGACCGGATTTAACCGCCTGACAGCCTTGTCCACACGCAACGACAGCCCCCAGACCGCATCGCGTCCGTTTTCTGCGACACGCGACGGCTTTGTCCTCGGTGAAGGGGCGGCCATCGTGATTCTTGAAACCCTTGAAAGTGCAAACAAGCGAAACGCACCAATTCTTGCCGAAATCATCGGCTTTGGCTCCAGCAGCGACGCCTTCCGCGTCACCGATATGCATGAAGACGCCCGCGGCGCCGTTCAGGCCCTGCGACGTGCTCTCGACGATGCCGGCCTAACCGTCAATGACATCGACTATATCAGCACCCACGGCACCAGCACCTCCGAAAACGACTCTATTGAGACCAAAGCCATCAAGACCGCTTTCGGCCCGCAGGCCTACAAAATTCCATGCAGCAGTCCCAAAAGTCAGTTCGGCCACCTCATCGGTGCCACCGGCTGTGCGGAACTGATCACCTGCGTTATGGCAATCCGGGAAAATATTCTTCCGCCAACCATGAATCTCAACGATCCGGACCCGGAACTGGACCTCGACTATGTCCCGAACAAACCCAGAAAAAAGACGGTTAATATTGCAATCAATGAATCCTTCGGATTCGGCGGACAAAATAATGTCATAATTATCAAACGCTATACCTAACGGGTATGATTATGCCGCGAGCAAAAGAAGCAAGCAGTTAATGCCGCTGTCCTTAGCCGCGACGAAACGGAAATTTTCAAGTAAGATTCAGTATATAAAGACTAACTCAGACTGTTGATTTATCGATTTGAGGGATCAAA
This sequence comes from Sedimentisphaerales bacterium, assembly GCA_016935635.1. Taxonomy (GTDB): domain Bacteria; phylum Planctomycetota; class Phycisphaerae; order Sedimentisphaerales; family Anaerohalosphaeraceae; genus Anaeroglomus. The sequence goes on along the minus strand of JAFGQP010000121.1, from coordinate 7,000 downwards.
AATGATAGATATCAAGCTCCTGCGGGAAAATCCTCAGCTTTTCAAAGACGGTGCCAAAGCCAAACGTTTTGATGTGAATATCGACACCCTGCTCGACCTGGACAGTAAAATCCTGTCCGCCAGACAAATGCTCCAGGACATCGTCACCGAAAAGAACCGCATCGGCAAGGAAATCCCCAAATTGCAGCCCCTGGAAAAACAATCCGTCCTGGCTGAACTGGGCAAGCTCAAGGAAAAAGAAGCCGCCCTCAATGATGAACTCAAACACATCCAGCCTGAATTTGACGCCCTGATGCTCGAGGTACCGCAGCCGCCGTCACCGGAAGTCCCGCTCGGCCTGGATGACACCGAAAATGTCGAATGGTACAAACGCGGCGAAGTCCGCACCTTCGATTTCGAGCCCAAAGACCACATGCAGCTGGGCCAGGCTTTGGATATGATTGATATGGAACGCGGCGTCAAACTGGCCGGCACCCGCAATTATTTCCTCAAGGGCGACGGCGCCATCCTGCATCGTGCTGTGATGAATTTTGCAATGGACTTCATGATCAGCCGCGGCTATACCCCGATGATCGTCCCCCTTCTGATGCGCAATGAAGCTATGCGCGGCACCGGCTATTTCCCCGGCTCCGAAGAACAGACCTATCAGATGGAACGGGATGAACTCAATCTCGTCGGCACCGCCGAAGTTCCTCTGACGGCCTATTATATGAACGAAATGCTGACCGAAAAGCAGCTCCCCGTCAAATTCGTGGCCATGAGTTCCTGCTTTCGCCGCGAAGCCGGCGCCGCAGGCAAAGACACCTATGGCCTGTACCGCATCCACCAGTTCGACAAGGTCGAGCAGGTCATCATCGGCGAAAACGACGAACAGAAAAGCATCCAGTATCATCAGGAAATCCTGAGCAACTCCGAAGCCGTGCTCCAGGCCCTCGGCCTGCCGTACCGCGTGGTCAATGTCTGCTCCGGCGACCTCGGCCGCGGCCAGGTCCAGAAATTCGACATCGAGACCTGGATGCCCTCCCGCAAAAGCTACGGCGAAACCCACTCGGCCAGCCGATTCTATGAATTCCAGGCCCGCCGCCTGAACTTGAAATACAAAACCGAACAGAAGAAAAACGTCTTCTGCCATACGCTCAATAATACCGTCATCGCCTCCCCGCGCGTCCTGATACCCATCATGGAACTGTATCAGAACGCCGACGGCTCCATCACCATCCCCACCGTACTGCGGCCGTATATGGGCGGACGGGAGCGAATCGAACCCAAACAATAACCGACAACAGCCGTTATTGAAGGAGGACGGCTTCCATGCGGCTCAAAACGCTGGACCCCATTGCACAGCAGCTTCGACGACTGGACGACCAGCTCGCGGTCCGGCCCCCGATTATTGAGACGATTCTGATCACCGTACCCGCAGTCCCCGCGGCACTCGGTTTTATCATCGGGCTTAGTCTGGGTGAAAGCCTGCGTCTTGCCTGGCCCGTTTGTTTTGCAGGGGCATTGCTCACATTGCTGCTGTCGTCCTTTTCCCGCAGATTCAAAAGCCCCCCTCATCAGGCCGCCTCGCTTACCCTGTGCATGATCCTGCTGTTTGTCTGGCTGGGAATGCTCCGTCTGGAATACTTCCACACCCCCTATCCCAACGATGCCCGGCTTCTCGTTCGTTCCGAACCCTATCCAGCGACTATTCGTGGAACCATCATCAGCGACATCTATCGCGAAAACCGCAAAAGCTGGCTGTTCGGCGATTACCAGTTCACCGAACCGGCTCGCAGCTTCTACCTGGCCATTGACCAGTACCAGACCCAAACCGGCGTCTGGGCCGCTGCACGCGGCATCATTCGTGTCCAGGTCGCCCAGCCGGCCGTTCATATCCGCTCGCTGGACCGCGTCCAGATGTATTGCATCCTGGGCGGCTTCAAGCCGCCTGCCAACCCCGGCCAGTTTGATTTCCAGAACTATATGCACAGCCGCGGGGTCCACCTGTCCGCCGCCGTCCAGACCAGCGATGGCATTTCCGTCCTCGACCGCCCAACCGGCATCTCCTTCCATAAAGCTGTTCTCGCTCTCAAGCGTCTGGCCTGGCAGGCTTTGCTCTCCGAAATGCCCGATGAATCCGACCAGCGAACCGCCATGGCAGCCGCGCTTCTTCTCGGCTATCAGCAAACCATCGACCTGCCGACCAATGAAGCCTTCCTCCGAACCGGACTGTCGCACATCATCAGCCTGTCCGGCATGCACATGGCCATCATCGCCGCCATGGTCTGGTGGATCGCCAAAGCCGCCGGGCTGGAAAAACGAAAACGCGCCATCGTTACCTGGATTCTCATCACCGCCTACGCCCTCATCGTCCCGCCCCGGGCCCCCACCCTGCGGGCCGTGGTCGTCTGCTGGATATTCTGCGCGGCCATGCTGTTCCGCCGCCGTCCGCATCCTGTCAACACCCTGGCCGTCGCCGCCTTAGTCATGCTCCTGTACCGCCCGATGGACGTATTCTACCCCGAATGGCAGCTCTCGTACGGCACCATCCTCGGCATTCTCTTATTCTACAAACCCATCCTCGGCTGGCTCAGCCAATACACCCTCGAAAAAATCCAGTCCTTATCCGCAGGCATCCTGCCCGCACGCACACTCTACTGGCTCATTCAGATTCTCGTGGAAATGTTCGCCGTCGGCATCGCCGCCTGGTTCGGCGGCAGCGGTATCCTGTTATGGAATTTCGGTTCATTCACCCCGCTGTGCACCCTCTGGACCATCCTGGTGGCCCCGATTATCCCGATTATCCTCTATCTGGGCTTTTTCAAGATACTGCTGGCCGGATTCCTGCCCACGCTGTCGGTGATGATGAGTGCAGTTATCCTGCACTGCTCCCGTCTGTTTGCCGTCGCAGTCCAAGGGTTTGCCGCCGTCGATTTCACCTCGTTTCGCATCGGCCCGATTGCAGGCTGGATCGCCGCAGCGTATTATATGCTTATTCTGATATGGCTGCTCCGACACCAACTTCACCCCTTCGCTCGAAAACTCGGATACACTGTATTAACTGCTATTGTGGTTGCAGGTCTTATTCTTCACCTTCAGTCCCGGCGGGACGGTCTGTCGCTGTGCTGCCTGTCCGTCGGCCATGGTCAGGCCGTCGTCCTCAGGACCCCCACTGGCGACGCGTTCCTGTTCGATACCGGCTCCATCAGCAATAAAGACCCCGGCTCGCGCGTCGTGATTCCCTACCTCAAACACAAGGGAATCGACCGCCTCCAGGCCGCCTTCATCAGCCACGGCGACCTCGACCACTTCAACGGCCTGCCGGAAATCGCCGCAACAGGCTTCATTGAAACCATCTATGCCAATGCCTCATTTCAGGAGAAAACCCAATTCCCCTCCGCCCCCGCTGAATTGGCAAAGCATCTAAATCAATACCATATCCCCATCCACCCTGCCCCCAAATCCATCACGTCCGGCCCCGTCCAAATCCGCAGCCTCTGGCCGACAGATGCCGCACCCCAGTCCCTGTCCGACAATGACCGCTCTGAAGTCCTGCTGATTACGTATGCCGGCAAATCCATTCTTCTGTGCGGCGATATCGAAATCGCAGCCCAGACTGAACTGTTGAAATTATACCCGGACCTGCACGTCGATATCATGCTCCTGCCCCACCATGGCTCAACCACCAACCTTATCCCCGACTTCATCTCCCGCATCGCCCCGGATACTGTTATCGCAAGCTGCTCGCAAAGCCGGCTGAAAAATACATACGTCCCCACGCAAAATCAACAGGCCTTTTACACCGGCCGTGACGGCGCCATCGAAATCAAAATAAAAGCCGACGGCACATGCAGCACCGTCGGCTTTGGTAATTCCAAATAAATGCGGGCTATCCGCTGCTATCTCATATAGACAACAATTTCCACGCGGCGGTTCTTCGACTTGCCCGCTGCAGTGGTGTTGGCGGCAACCGGACGTGAGGCCCCGCACCCGGCAGCACGGATATCCTCATCCGGAATACCCTTCTTCACCAGGTAACGCACCACAGTCAATGCCCGTTCAGCCGACAGCTCCCAGTTATCCTGCCATTTGTTCTTGGTCTTGCTGATTGGATCGGTATCCGTATGCCCGACAATGTCAATCTTGCGTCCGGCGTACTTGGACCGCAGAACACTGTAGGCCTTGTCAAGTTCGGAAATATACGCATTCTTCAGCGTCGCACTGCCCGATGCAAACAAAATCGCATCGCTGATGGTCACGGTAATCGTACCCGCATCGGCATCCACCGCAACTTCGCCAACACCCTCAAATCCGGTCGCCTGGGCAGGGGTCACCTGCTTGGTGGCAATCTGCTTCTGCATGTCTTCCAGCTGCCGTCTGCTGGCTGCCAGATCCTGTTCCAGCCGGCCTTTTTCCGATGCCGAACTGTCCAGCGTCGCCTGACAATTTTCATACAATCCCTTGACGTTCTGAAATTCCACGTCCAGAGCCTCATATCGCTTCTTCCAGTCGGTGCAGCCTGTCAGCATCGTTGCAGCAACCAGTCCAACCAAAACAAACATCATTTTTCCTGTGGTTTTCATAATTTGACCTCCCTTTCGTCTATGTCAGAGTTAAAAACCATACCAGTTCATAAATACGTTTTGTATCCAGTCATGGAAAATCATAACGCCAAAAACCGCAATTGACAAGAATGGACCATAAGGAATTTGTCGGCTTTTTTTGAAAATCCATTGATATAATGCCCAGATAAGCCCAAAAAACGGTGCGATAAAGAACGCCAGCACCGCCATCCAGGGCCCAATCACCGCCCCCGCCGCCCCCATCAGGTGCACATCTCCCAGCCCCATCGCCTCCCGGCCAAAGCCCAGCGTCCCGACAATCCGGGTCGCCCAGACCACTGTACACCCTGCAAAATACCCCATCAGCGCCCCGAAAAAGCCTCTAATGGCCGGAATCTCCAGCCAGTTATTCCACATCGCCAGTCCAGCCTCGGAGCGAACAATCATATACCCGATAATCCCTCCCAATATTATTGGGATAAGATAAACAATCTCTTTTAATATTTCCCGCCGATCATTAAATTCCGGCTCTTCCGCCTCCGGATTTTCCGACAATTTCTCATGTCCTTCCGGATATGGATAACTCGGCTTGATAATCCCCAGCCGCAGACAAACCAGCGAAATAATCAGCCCGATCCCAGCGCCGGCCGCAATCGAGGCCTGTTTGGCCGTCGCCATCGGGAAAATCTGATGAATATCAATCTGCGAAGGCGTCAGCACATATCCGCTAACACTGGCCGCGATAATCCCCGCCGCCGTCACAAACCAGCACAACTCCAGCGGAATAATCCACAACTCCAGATCAATCGCCGAGGCCGCCACAAACACCGCCACCAGAATCATCGCATTCAGATAAACCAGCCAACCTCCGGCCATAAACCGCCCAATCGCCATCTCCCCCGGCAAATCCATCTGCCGACCCTCAAAATAAAAATACCATAGATAAACCCCGATAAACAGACACGCCGTCAGCAGCTCAATCAGAAAATAGCGGGGAGAAATCGGGGTTTTGCAGACCCGGCACTTGCCGCCCAGAATCAGCCAGGAAAACAGCGGGATATTATCATAAAAGTGTATCGGCGTATTGCAGGATGGACACGCGGACCCCGGCCATACGAGGGATTTCTCTCGCGGCAGCCGATAAATTACCACATTCAGGAAACTGCCCACGCAGGCCCCGAACGCAACAATAAACGCCATCCAAATCCATTCAGGCGACACGCCGATTTCCTTATCTACTGAGTTGATTATTTCTTTTTCGCAGGCTTGGCCGCAGTCGTCTGTCGGCTGACAATCCCCGCGACCTTCATCGGCAGACCAAACAGCCGGATAAAGCCCGTCGCATCGGTGGAATTGTACTCGGCGCCCATCGTGAAGCTGGCCAGGTCCGGATTATACAGGCTCTTGGGACTGGTCACGCCAGCCAGCGTCGCCTTGCCCTTATACAGCTTAATCCGCACGCTGCCGCTGACATTCCGCTGCGTCACATCAACAAATGCATCCAGCGCCTCGCGCAACTGACAAAACCACTGCCCGTAATACACCATCTCGGCATACTTCAGCGATACCTGCTGCTTATAGTGAGCCGTCTCCCGATCCAGGCACAGCATTTCCAGCGCCTTATGGGCCGTCGTCAGAATCGTTCCGCCCGGCGTCTCATAGACCCCGCGGGACTTCATTCCAACCAGGCGATTCTCCACCAAATCCGCCACGCCGACACCATGCACGCCGCCGATGGCATTGAGCGTCTCAATCAGCTTGACGCCGTCGATCTTCTTGCCGTTCAATTTCACCGGAATACCCTGCTCAAAGCCGATTTCGACATACTCGGCCTTGTTTGGGGTCTTCGAGATAGGCCGGCACAGAACCAGCATCTCATCCTTCGGCTCATTGGCCGGGTTTTCCAGGTCCGCACCCTCATGGCTGATATGCCAGAGGTTCCGGTCGCGGGAATAAATCTTCTTCACCGACTGCTGAATCGGGATTTTTCGCTGCTTGGCATATTCGACCGCCGCTTCCCGGCTGGTCAGGGTGAAATTCGGGTCTTTCCAAGGGGCAATAATCTTCAAATCCGGCGCCAGCGCCATGAACGTCAGCTCAAACCGCACCTGGTCATTGCCCTTGCCGGTGGCACCATGCGATACCGCCGTCGCCCCGGTCTGCCGGGCTGCATCCACCTGATGCTTGGCAATCAGAGGCCGGGCAATACTCGTCCCCAGCAGATACCCGTTTTCATACACCGCACCGCTTTTGAGCATCGGCCAGATATAATCTTCCACAAATTCCCTGCGGAGGTCCTTGACAATGCACTTGACCGCCCCCGTCGCCAGGGCCTTCTTCTGAATCCCGGTCAGCTCGTCACCCTGTCCCAGTTCGGCGGCAAACGCCACCACTTCATACCCGTATGTTTCCTTCAGCCACGGCAGGATCACGCTCGTATCCAGCCCGCCGCTGTA
>JAFGQP010000120.1 GCA_016935635.1 Sedimentisphaerales bacterium | reverse complement strand
TAAGCTTCATGGATGCGATTATAGTCTCATAATATCGCTGATTCAAAAAAATTGTTTGATATGAAAGAGATTTTCATCCCTTATTCTGTTTCCCGAAATTGAGTCTGTTGGAAAATTAACATTGTATACTCGAACTTCAGATATTGAACCTTGACATGCTGTATCATGTCGAATTTCTATCCAGTAATCAAGTGGACGCTCATTCATCATTCAACAACGAAACCCGATTCTTTGATTTTGACCCTGGTCAGCCGTCTATGATCACTTCCTGAAATATGGCTGCGGCGAGTTTCATAGCATTTTATTCATTCATATATCCTATCCAGTATCAATATTATATGTTTACCACAAGTTGTTTTCATTTGACCATACCATAAACTTCCAGTAACATAACGGACTTTGTGTGGTTTAAAGTATAGAGGGCGGGCTGTTTCCGCCCGGCCATACAAACCATTTACTCAGGAGTATATCGCTAATGACTAAAGTAACGCTGATTATGGGCGATGGCATTGGGCCGGAGATTGCCGAGGCCACGCGCCGCTGTATCGATGCCACGGGAGCGAAAATACAATGGGATATCCAGCAGGCGGGTGTGGATGTGATGGCGACGGCCGGGACGCCCCTGCCGGAGGCGACACTGGAATCGGTCAAGGCCAACGGCATCGGCCTGAAGGCCCCGATTACTACGCCGGTCGGCACCGGTTTTCGCAGCGTGAATGTCTATCTGCGGCAGGCTCTGGATTTGTATGCCTGCGTCCGTCCCTGCAAGAGTTATCAGGGTGTTCGCAGCAAATACAGCGATATCGATCTGGTGCTGGTACGTGAAAACACTGAAGACCTGTATGCAGGGATTGAATTTGAAAAAGGCAAGGGCGAAACACTGGAATTGATTGACTGGCTGAATAAGCATTCCAAGCGGCAGATTGGCCCCCATGCCGGTATCAGCATCAAACCGATTTCCGTCGAAGGGACGGAGCGGATTGTGCGGTATGCTTTCAATTATGCCCGCAAGAACAAACGGAAAAAGGTCACTTCCGTGCACAAAGCCAACATTATGAAATACACCGACGGCCTGTGGCTGGAGGTCAGCCGCAACGTCGCCAAGTCCTTCCCGGACATCGAATTTGAAGACCGGATCGTGGACAACATGTGCATGCAGCTTGTGCAGAAGCCGGAGCTGTATGATGTCATCGTCCTGCCCAACCTGTACGGCGACATCCTGAGCGATTTGTGCGCCGGGCTGGTCGGCGGGCTGGGTGTGGCGCCGGGAGCCAATATCGGCGAAAAAGGAGCTATCTTTGAAGCCACCCACGGCAGTGCGCCCAAGTACAAAGGTCAGAACAAGGTCAATCCCACGGCACTGATTTTGTCGGGCGTCCTGATGCTGCGGCACATGAACCTGACAAAGGAAGCCGATGCCCTTGAAAAGGCGGTTGCCGATGTGATTGCCGAAGGCAAAGATGTCACCTACGATATGAAAGACGACCGCAACGACCCGACGGCTGTGGGAACCAGCCAGATGGCCGATGCGATTATTGCCCGGATTGGCAAGTAAGTCGATTCGTCTGTATTGTGGGAATCCGAGGATATAAGCGTTGAATCAGACAGCCTATCGGATGTTGATTTCCGGCCAGGACCGCCGAATGCGAGCTGTTCTGGTGCGGGCGTTGCTGAGCTGTTTTGCGCTGGTTTATGCGGCGGCGGTACGATGCAGGAACCTGCTGTATCATTTCGGTGTGCTCAGGAGCCATGCGGTCAAGGTGCCGGTCATTAGTATCGGCAATATCACCACCGGTGGGACGGGCAAGACGCCGCTGGTCATCTGGCTGTGCCGGTATCTAAGCCAAAAACAGATTCGCTGTGCGGTACTGACGCGGGGCTACAAGACCACTGCGGGGGAGATGTCCGACGAGCCCGCCCTGCTGGCCAAGAGCTGTCCGGGTGTGCAGGTGGTAATCAATCCCGACCGCGTGGCCGGGGCGGAAAAAGCCATCCGTGATTATCAGCCGCAGGTGCTGGTGCTGGATGATGGATTTCAGCATCGGCGGATTCAGCGGGATTTGAATATCGTGGCCATCGATGCGACATGTCCTTTCGGATATGACAAGCTGCTTCCGGCGGGATTGCTGCGTGAACCGCTGAGCGAACTGAAACGTGCCGATGCAGCCATCATCACGCGGTTTGACCTGGCCGACGCCCAACAGGCCAGTCAGATTGAACAGCGGATTATGGAGCTGGCCGGACCGATTCCCATCGCCCGGGCACTGCATCGGCATACCCATGCGATGCTGACCAGCGGCCAGCCGCTGCCGCTGGACAAACTGCGGACGATGAAATTGTTTATTTATTGCGGCATCGGTAATCCGCAGGCTTTTATGCATTGCCTGCAGCAGGATGGTATTACGATTGTCGGGTCGTGCTTTTTCAATGACCATCATGATTATACCATGCAGGATGTCAAGTCGATTGCCGCGCAGGCCCGGCACAGCGGCGCTGACATGGCGGTCTGTACCCAGAAAGACTGGGTTAAGACCGCGGTGTTCTGCCGGCAGATTGAAACGATTTCGTTTGGTGCGATGGTCATGGAACTGGATTTTGCCGCCAACGCGGAGATCATCGAGTCCCTGATTGACAGAGTCATACAAAGGTAGATAATATACCCAACGGGTATGATTATTCCGCAGCGGCCGCAGGCCGCTTTTATGCCGCGCGTATTCACAGGGTCAAGTCACCCTACATCGCCGCGGTGATAATGCTGTTGCTGGAAGCTGGCGGCTAAAAGTTCTTGAGCCGCGACGAAACGGGAAATTTTAAACAGGATTACTATATATCACTATGAATAGTGGAGATTTGTTAAAGATTGTGACCGGTCTGGGATCGCCGACGGTGTTGCTGGTCGGCGATTTCATGCTGGATATGTATGTGTACGGCGATGCCCTGCGGATCAGTCCGGAGGCCCCGGTGCAGGTACTCAAGGTCGTTCGACGGGAATATGCCTGCGGCGGTGCAGCGTCGGTTGCCGCGGATGTGCTTGAACTGGGTGCTCAATGTCTGTGTATCGGGATTACCGGTACGGATGACACCGGGCAGCAATTACGAAACAAGCTGTCCGAACGCGGGGCGGATTTGTCAGGGCTGCTGGCTGTGGAGGAACGCCCGACCATCACCAAGCAGCGTATCATCGGCCTGGCCCAGCATCGGCACCGCCAGCAGCTTTTGCGGGTGGATGATGAAATCACCGAGCCGCTGGAAGCCGAACGCTACAAGCAGCTTCTGGAGGTGTATAAGGAACGGCTGTCAAAAGCGGATGTGGTCTGTCTGCAGGATTACAACAAGGGGATTCTGCAGCCGCGATTCTGCCAGCAGATGATTACGCTGGCACGGCAGGCGGGCAAAAAGGTGCTGGTCGATCCGCCGCTGCAGGAGGATTATTCGAAATTTACCGGGGCCTGCCTGATTACGCCCAACCGCAAGGAAGCCTCCGTGGCTTCGGGAATTAACGTCAACAGCATCGAGGCGGCCCAGCAGGCGGCCAAAAAACTGCATTCGCAGCTCAGTCTGGATGCGGCGATTATCACGCTGGATAAGGAAGGCGCATACCTGCATTCCGATACGGTCTCCGAACAAATTCCGACCCAGCCGCGCACGGTGTATGATGTGACCGGCGCCGGCGATATGATGCTGGCGATGATTGCGGTGGCGCTGGCGGCGGGATGTGATTATAAAACGGCAGTGCAGATATCCAATATCGCAGCGGGACTGGAAGTCGAAAAATTCGGCGTGGCCACCGTCAGCATCGATGAAATCGTCAATGAAATCCTTGCCACGCGCAAGGGCAAGGCCGGAAAGATTCGGGAGATTGACGCCCTGCGGGATGAACTGGCCTTCCATCGCAAATCCGGCCGGAAAATTGCCTTTACCAACGGCTGTTTTGATGTGCTGCATCTGGGGCATATCGAGTATCTGAAATTCTGCAAATCGCATGGGGATATTGTGGTCGTCGGGCTGAATTCGGACAATTCCGTCCGGCAGCTCAAGGGGCCAACCCGTCCAATTAATAATCAGCATGAGCGGGCGGCAGTACTGGCGGCGCTGGAATGCGTGGATTATGTGACGATTTTCGACCAGCCCGACCCGCTGGAGCTGATTCAGCAGGTGCGGCCGGACGTGCTGATTAAAGGGGCCGACTGGGCCAACAAAGGCGTGATTGGACGGGAATTTGTCGCTTCCTACGGCGGCCAAACGGTTCTGGCACCAATGGTAGAGGGCAAAAGCTCCACGGCTACTATCGAAAAAATGAAACAGCAATAAGGGCCTGTGATGACACATAAAGCCGTATTTCTGGATCGTGACGATACGCTGATTGAAGACCCTGGGTATATCAATCATCCCAGCCAGGTCCAGTTGCTGCCGGGGGCGGCGGCTTCGCTGGCCCAGCTTCGCAGGATCGGATATCGGCTGGTCGTGGTCAGCAATCAATCCGGTATTGCCCGGGGCATTGTAACCGAGGAGGCCCTTGCCCAGATTCATCATACGCTGGAAAAGCT
>JAFGQP010000119.1 GCA_016935635.1 Sedimentisphaerales bacterium | reverse complement strand
TCAGGAACTGGATAGTTGCCTTGATGGTTTTTCCGTTCCCGAAGGCCGGCAAAAGCCCTGGGGAACCGGCCATGCGGTGCTCGTGGCCCGCAGCAAGATTGCCGAGCCGTTTGCCGCCATCAATGCTGACGACTATTATGGTCCGTCAGCCTTTGAAATGATGAATAAGCATCTGACCAGTCTGGCCCAGGGACGCATCAATGACTATGCCATGGTGGGCTACCCGCTGGGCAACACGCTGTCGGATTTCGGAACAGTCAGCCGCGGGGTCTGTGAAAGTGACTCACGCGGGTATCTCAAACGCATCGTCGAACGCACGAAGCTGGAAAAACGGGAGGGCGGCGCTGAATTTGTGGACGAAAGCGGCACAAGCCATTTTCTGACCAATGATACTGTGGTTTCGATGAATTTCTGGGGTTTCGGGCCGGATATCTTTGGATATCTGGATAGCGAATTTCGTGATTTTCTGACACAAAAAGCAACTGATTTAAAGGCCGAATATTATCTGCCGTTTGCGGTAGGCGGGCTGATTACCGCCGGGGTCAAAAAATGCCGCGTGCTGGCCGCCCGTGAAAGCTGGTTTGGAATTACCTACAAGGAAGACCTGCCAACCTCGCAGAACGGCATTCGCAGCAAAATCCGTGAAGGTATCTATCCGGAGAATCTTTGGGGATAAAAGCGTATCCCCGCCGGCAGTTCTAACGTTAAACACAGGGAGTTGCCATGAACGAATTATTGGGTATCGCACAGCGTTTTATGATTGATGGGCAGGCGGTTGAGGCTAAACCGCTGGGCAACGGCCATCTGCACAAAACCTATCTGCTGACCGCTAAACAAGGCAGTGCGCAGAATCACTATGTGCTTCAGGAGGTCAACACGCTGGTGTTCAAAGACCCCGACGCCCTGATGGAGAACATTCATCGGGTAACGACGCATCTGGCCGCAAAATTGCCGCCGGCGGAAGTGCGTCGGCGGACCATGGCGTTTATCCGCACCCGGGACGGGGGGCTGTACCTTAAAGATGAACAGGGCAAATGCTGGCGGCTGTGCTGGTATGTCCAGGGCAGCTATACCGTCGAGGTGCCCAAAACCACCCGGCAGATTTACCAGTCGGCCCGGGCCTTCGGCGACTTCCTGAAGAATCTGGCCGATCTGGATGGCCCGCCGCTGAAAGAAACCATTCCTGATTTTCACAACGGCGTCAAACGCTATCAGCGCCTGACCGAGGCGATTCAAAAAGATAAAGTCGGACGGGTCAAAGAGGCACGCCCGGAAGCGGATTTGATTCTGAACAATGCCAATATTTTCGAAAAAATGGCTGAATGGATTTGGACCGGGGCTTTGCCGCTGCGAAACACGCACAACGATACCAAGGTCAACAATGTCCTCTTTGATAAGGCAACCGACGAGGCGATTTGTGTGATTGATCTGGATACGGTCATGCCCGGCGTGGCGGCCTATGATTTTGGCGACCAGGTGCGAACCACCGTCAGCGAATCGGAAGAGGACCAGACCGATTTGTCCGGGATTGCCGTGCAGATGGATCGCTTTGAAGCGATTGCCAAAGGCTATCTGGACGGCGCCGCGGGCATGCTGACCGATATTGAAATCGAAAGTCTGATGCTGGGAGCCAAGATGTTCCCGCTGATTATGGCCACTCGCTTTCTGACGGATTTCTTTGAAGGCGACTGGTATTTTTCGACGCATCGCCCGGGGCATAATCTGGATCGCTGCCGGACGCAGCTGACGTTATTTGAGTCTATATGCAGGAACGAGAAACAGATGGCTGCTGTGCTCGGAAAATAATCCGGCATTCCGGGTTATTTATCCGAGGGTCGTTCCTGAAAAAACAAAGTTTAGATAATACAGGAAAAATTCGAATGGTTCAGGAAGTAACGCAACAAAGCGGCGGGGGGTATGGTCTGTCTAAAACGGAACAAATTGCACTGAAGACCTCGAAATACGAGGCTATTTATCCGCCTACGGAAAAAATCCCTACCATCGTCGTGGAATATTTTCCCGCACTGGGCAAGCTGTCGGCGGTTCGTTTTCTGGAATGGGTTCAGGACCATCCCGGCGGAGTCATTTCCCTGCCGACCGGCAAGACCCCGGAGCATTTCATCAAATGGGTTCAGCATTTTCTCGGAAATTGGGACTCGCCCGAAGTCCAGGCCGAACTGGAGCAGTTGGGTGTGGACCCCGCCCGTCGCCCCGACATGAAAAGCCTGCATTTTGTCCAGATCGACGAATTTTATCCGATGGAATCCTCGCGGCATAACAGCTTTTATTATTACGTCAATACGTTTTATATTCAGGGATTTGGTCTGGATCCGGCCAAAGCCCTGCTGATGGATGCATCCCGAATGGGGCTGACCGATGATGAAACTCTGGCCGATATATGGCCCGACGGTCAGGTCGATTTGACCCTGCGGTATCGGCATCCGCGCAGCGTCCTCGAGCAGAAGCAGAAAACGACGCTGGAGCGAATCGATGGCTGGTGCATGGAGTATGAACGCAGGATTCAGGCCCTAGGCGGCATCGGGTTTTTTCTGGGCGGTATCGGGCCGGACGGCCACATTGGCTTTAACATCAGCGGCTCGGACCATTACTCCACGACGCGCCTGTGCCCGATCAATTATGAAACACAGGCCGCCGCGTCCACCGACCTGGGCGGCATCGAAATCGCCCGCAAGAGTCTGGTGATAACCATCGGCCTGCGCACCATTACGCAGAATCCGGACTGCGTCGCCCTGATTCTGGCCGCCGGCGAGGCCAAGGCCGGCGTGACCGCCGCGGCTATCCAGTCACCGCGCGATGTGCACATTCCTGCCACCGCCCTGCAGATTTTGCCCAATGCCCGGTTTTATATCACCCAGGGCGCTGCCAAACATTTAATCGAACGCCAGTTGGCCCGGCTTGAGGCCGCCCCGGAGATTCAGCCGGTTGACAGCCATAAGATTCTGGTGGATCTGGCTGTCGAAAAACATAAGAAACTGACCGACCTGACCGAAGCGGATTGCCAGAGCAATCCCTGCGGGCGGCTGCTGCTGAGCCGGATGACTGAGCCTGTATCGAAGCTGACTGCCCAGGCCCGGGATACCCTGATTGCCAATATCGCAGCCGGCATGGATGTGTGCGACAACATGCGGTTTCTGCATACCGAACCGCATCACGATGATGTGATGCTGGGCTACTTCGCATCGGTGGTGCGCCATTTTCGCAAGGCCGGCAACACGCATTATTTTATGACTCTGACCAGCGGCTTTACGTCGGTGACCAATGATTTTATGAAAAAGCAGCTCGCTAATCTGCGCCGCTGCATTGAACTGCCGTCTTTTCGTCGCTTGATGACCACCGGCTATTTTCTCTCGGGCGATGGTGTGGACCGAAACCGCGACGTCTGGCAGTATCTGGACGGCGTGGCCGCACGCAGCGAACCCTATAAGATGGAAGGCTGTGCTCGTCGTCTCCTGCGCAACCTTGTCGAGATTTACGGCCCTGAGGTGCTGGTGTCGCTGGATAACCGGCTTGGCAAACTGGACGCTTATTTCGACGCAGCGTATCCCGGCAAGAAGGATTCGCCCGAGATGCAGCGGCTCAAAGGCATGTGCCGTGAATGGGAAGCCGAATGCCTGTGGGGTTATTACGGCTGGAAATGCGATAATGTCCGCCACCTGCGGCTGGGCTTTTATACCGGGGATATCTTCACCCGCGAGCCGCAGATGGAGCAGGATGTCCTGCCGATTGTCAAGGCCTTTGATGAAACCAATCCCGATGTGCTGACCGTGGCGTTTGACCCCGAAGGCAGCGGCCCCGATACGCATTACAAAGTCCTTCAGGCGATTTCCGAGGCCCTGCGGATTTACGAACGTAAAACCGGCCGTAAAGATATCAAAATATGGGGATATCGCAACGTCTGGTACCGCTTTGAACCCTCGGAAGCCAATTGCTATGTGCCGGTCAGTCTCTGTATGCTTAATGTGATGCATGAGGCGTTTCAGAATTCGTTTTTGAGCCAGAAGGATGCCTCCTTCCCCAGCTACGAACACGACGGCCCGTTCTCGGAACTGGCTCAGAAAATACAGGTCAGCCAGTATCAAACCATCAAAACCTGCCTGGGACGCGACTGGTTCTATGACCATTCCAGCGCTCTGATACGGGCAACACGCGGATTTGTCTTTCTGCGTCAAATGCAGACCGAGGAATTCTATCAGTCCTGCAGAGAATTGAAACGGTCGGTGGAAAGCCGTTAGGTTTGATGCCATGGAAAAACCGGTTGAAATTTGTTTGGCACGAGGCAGGAAGACCCGATGACGCAATTTTGCTATTCCAGCCTGGGTCAAAAAGCGCTGACGATATCGGGTATCGGAGAATTGATGGACGATTTGGGCCAGGCGATGACGGTCCGTCCGGATTTACTGATGCTTGGCGGCGGCAACCCGGCCCATATTCCTGAGATGGAAAAAGTGTTCCGTGAATCGATGGAAGATATCCTTCGCAAGCCGGGAACCTATGAACGATGCGTGGGGGATTATGACGGCCCGCGAGGCAGCCCGGCCTTTCTGACTGCCCTGGCAAAACTGCTGAAAACGCAATATGGCTGGGCCATCGGGCCTGAAAATATTGCCCTGACCAACGGCAGCCAGTCGGCTTTTTATGTCCTGTTCTCGCTGTTTGCCGGCCATTTTGCCGACGGCTCGTTCCACAAAATCCTTCTGCCGCTGGCGCCGGAGTATATCGGGTATGCCGACATCGGTTTTGCCCCGAGACAATCCCTCTTTGCCTCCATCCGTCCCCGCATGGAATTTCTGGACAACAGACAGTTCAAGTATCATATCGATTTTGACACGCTGAGCATCGGGCCGGAGATCGGCGCGGTCTGTGTCTCACGGCCAACCAATCCCACGGGTAATGTCCTGACCGATGATGAAATCGCCCGCCTGCGGACAATGACGCGTGCCGCGGGTGTGCCGCTGATTATCGACAATGCCTATGGCCTGCCGTTTCCGGGGATTCTGTTTGAACCGGCAACCCTGAGCTGGGATGAAAATGTTATTCTATGCATGAGTCTGTCCAAGCTGGGCCTGCCTGCCGCACGCACCGGCATCGTGGTCGCCTCGCCGGAAGTCATCCGCGCCATCAGCGAAACCACCGCGGTCATGAGCCTGGCGCCCGGCAGTATCGGCCCGGCGCTGGCCTTGAATCTCATCCAGAGCCGGCGGATTATCGAACTGAGTCAAACCATCGTCCGGCCATTTTATTATCAGCGGATGCAGGATGCCGTCGGTCTGCTCCGCGACAAACTGGACGGCATCGACTATTGCATGCATAAACCCGAGGGCGCGATATTCCTGTGGCTGTGGTTTAAAAATCTGCCCATCCCCAGTGCTCAGCTTTACCAGCGTCTCAAACAATGCGGCGTACTGGTTATTTCAGGTCATTATTTCTTCCCCGGACTGGAGCACGATGACTGGCCTCACAAGTACCAGTGCATTCGTATAACCTATTCGCAGAAAGAGTCCGTTGTGCAAAAGGGAATTCAAATCATTGCTGATGAAATCAAGGCGATTTATGCCGGTGCGTAAATGGCACATCTGAATATCGAAATCAAAGCCCGCTGCACCAGCCCGCAGCATATTCGACGGATATTGCAACAGCATAACGCCCGCTTCGTGGGTACAGATACACAAATCGATACGTATTTCAATGTGCCCGCAGGCCGGCTGAAACTGCGGCAGGGAACCATCGAAAACGCCCTGATTTATTATCGTCGTCCCGACCAGTCCGGCCCTAAACAGGCGGATGTCTGGCTCTATCCATGTCCCAATGGCCCGGCGATGAAAGATTTACTCGCCGCGGCACTGGGGGTGCGGGTGGAAGTCATCAAACAGCGGGAAATTTATTTTGTCGAAAATATCAAGTTTCATATCGACCAGGTCGAAGGCCTCGGCAGTTTCGTCGAGATCGAAGCTATCGATTCGGACCTGTCCATCGGCACAGAAAAACTCCGCGCGCAATGTCAGATGTTTTTAGACCTGTTTGCCATTTGCAGCGAGGACCTGCTGGAGCGGTCCTATAGCGATATGCTGGAGCAAACCGCGGAACGTTCGGCTAATAAATAAAACCATCCGGCCAGAACGGGTTGAGCCCCGGCCAGTCGCTGGCCGGGGGCCACTCATCCGGCAGGCTGAAGCTCAGAATCTCCGGTTCGGTGAGCCGTATATATTCTTCCATGTCCATCCAGATGCTCTTGCGATGCGAGCCGGCCAGAAAGACAACTTCTTTGTCTTTGGTCAGCGACTTATCCAGCAGCACCGGTAAATCATACGGCTGACCCAGAGGCGCCTCAGCACCCAGTTCTGTATCTCGGAAAACAGCCTTAAGCTGCTGTTCGTCGGCCAGCTTGACTTCTTTAGCCTTGAGATGGTGCTGCAGGGCATATAAATCCACAATACGATCCGCCGGCAAAACACATAAATACAGTTTCTCGTCGGCTTCTATGACTACCGGTTTTGCCACCTGACGGGGACTGACATGCTCGATCCGTGCCAACTGACGTGCCGAATAAACGGGCTTATGTTCTGTGACGCGATAGGGGCTCCGATGAATATTGAGATATTCCAAGACGCTCATAATCGTACTCCTTTATGATAATGGCCGGATTCAGGGCCGATTGAGGGGTTATATTGAATGATTACATTGTGAAATGGGATAAAACAGGAGCTGAAAATAACAGTTTGATGCGGATGAAAAATAGTCGGATATGCCTGAATCTGTGCGATTAAGCTTGTATTACTCGTATCAGGTGTTCTGCTCTGGTGTTGCCGGCCTATCGTTTTTGTGGCTAAGATAGTTCGCATATTACACCTCTTTGTTTATTATACGTAAAATACCCTATCTGTTTCAAGCATTTTATAGAATGGAGTGATTAAGCGGTTGTTTTTTAATGTCGCGAGGCTTAAATGACGTGTTTCCAGACTTACACGATGGAATTTTTCGCAATACGGTGTATAATGACCTGAAAGTGCACAGGAGTATTTATGGCTCAAAAAGACATTATGATTATTGACGAGGATGTGGATAAGCTATTGATTAATAAACCATCCGGTGTCTCGGTCACTGCAGACCGCAGCGGTGCGCCCGACATTCGTCAGCTTTTATCGCGCCAGGCCGGACGGGAACTGGATTTGCGGCTGGTGCATCGGCTTGACAAAGACACCTCCGGCGTGATGCTGCTGGCCAAGAACCTCCCCGCCCAGAGTTTTTTCAGCCGCTGTTTTGCCAAACACCAGGCCCGCAAGGTCTATATCGCCATCATCCGCGGACAACTGCCGCGAGAGCAGGGCTTTATTACTGCCCCGATTTCCAAAAGCGATAAGATTCAAACGGTCCGCATTGATTCCTGGCGCGGAAAGAAAGCCAAGACATTTTATCGAGTTCTGCTGCCGATGGGCTCACTGACTCTCATTGCGGCTATGCCGATCACCGGTCGGACCCACCAAATCCGTATTCATTTTGCCCATAAAGGATTTCCTCTGGCAGTCGACCCTCTCTATGCAGACAGCGCCCCCATTTATTTATCAGCCTTTAAATCACATTATAATCTATCCCGAGATCAGGATGAACCCCCGCTGATTGACCGTCTGACCCTGCATGCATATCAATTAACAATTCCCGGGGGGCCCGAATTGCCGGCACAGACTTTTGTTGCCCCGCTGGGTAAGAAATTTGCCGCCGCAGTCAAAATGCTCGCCAAACACACTGCCGCCAATCCCAAAAAACCCGAGATTCCGGAACCAGTACAGGCTATTATTCAGGGATTGCCTATTCCGCTCGACTTCAGCGATGAAGGCATTGACCTGCGTCAGGATGAGGATTTGTATTAAATCGCCCTGTGATTATTTTTCTTTGCTGGGGCCGAAGATGATATCTTTCCAGCTTCCTGTGGATTGTGGTGTCTCGGATTCCTTGGTGGTGATTTCCGTGGCGGCTGATTGAGTCGCCGTCTGGCTGGAGGCTGTGTTGGCGGCCACGGATACGGGTGCCGCCTGAACGGCCTTGCTCTGGCTGGTTTTATAATACGACATTGCCTCGGGCAGAAGGTTTTTCAAGTTGTTGATGCGAGTCTGGTCGGCAGGGTGAGTGCTCAGCAGTTCCGGAGGTTTCTGTGCAGCGTTGCCCTGACTTGCCATTCGTTCCCAAAACTCTACAGCAGCCTGCGGGTCATATCCGGCCATGGCCATAAAAATCAATCCGAGCCGGTCGGCCTCATTTTCCTGAAGACGGCTGTAAGGCAGCAAATAACCCACATTCGCCCCAATTCCATAGGATTGCATAAATAATTCCTGAGTGGCAGCAGGACGTGTTGCGATGGCTTCACTCAGAGCGATGCCGCCCATCTCGATCAACAGTGCCTGGCTCATCCTTTCCCCGCCGTGACGGGCGACAGCATGAGCGATTTCGTGCCCCATCACCACTGCCAGCCCCGTCTCATCTTTGGTGACTGGCAGGATGCCAGTGTAAACGACTACTTTGCCGCCGGGCATGCACCAGGCATTGATTTCATCATTTTCGACGAGATTGAATTCCCAGTTGTAGCCTTTCATCCGGTCAGCCATTCCGTTGGCGTTGCAGTAAGTTTCCACCGCATTGGCGATTCGTGTGCCGACTTTCTGTACCAGTGAAGTTTGCTCGGCGTTGGTGCTTTTCTTATTTTCAGACAGAAATTGACCGTATTCAGTGGCCGCCATGCTGTTCAGGGTCGAATCCGGAACAATATTAAATTGTTTTCGCCCCGTAATGGCAACATCGGAACATGATGCACAAAGTCCTGTCAATAAAGCAATTACGGCATAGATGATGAAATATTTCAGGTTTTTCATAGGGCACCCTTTCATGTCTGGCTCCTGCTTTAAATACGATCCAACGATTCTAAAGGTTTCAACGACCCTGTTTCAAACATAGCAATCCAGAGCCGTTAAGTCCAGTGAAAAATTGCCAGACAAGGACATTGTATTATCGTGGATTCAAAGAAAAGGATTGGACTGTACCGGGCAAATACATACAATAAGAATGCAGTACGCGGCGTGATATGTGTTTTACGGTGAGATGAAACATCTAATCTGAAAGGACAATGTATTATGGCTCAGTACAAGATCGAAGATGTCGAAGGCATCGGCCCCACCTATGGCCAAAAGCTTCGTGACGCCGAAATTACCAACACCGATCAGCTTCTGGATGCGGGGAAAACCAAAAAGGGCCGCGCTGAACTTGCTCAAAAAACAGGCATCAGCGAATCCCTGGTTCTCAAGTGGGTCAATATGGTGGATTTGTATCGGATCAACGGTATCGGCTCGGAGTATTCAGAGCTTCTGGAAGCTGCGGGTGTGGATACCGTTAAAGAGCTCAAACATCGTGTTCCTGCCAATCTGACCCAGAAAATTACTGAAGTCAATACGCAAAAGAATCTCACCCGACGCGTGCCGGCCGAATCTGTCGTTGCCGATTGGATTGAGCAGGCAAAAAAACTTCCCGGTGTGGTGGAATACTAACGGGTATTATTTCGGTATTTTTTACCTGGCGCGGATGGACAGGAACAGGGTATGCAGACGCCGGGTTACCCCGGTCTGGTATTGTTTATACACAACAATACGGGCTGCGCACAGGACTCCGGCCGGGTGAAGTCCCCGGAAAGGTTTAATTTAAATTCCTGCGAACGACCGCTGCGGCGGCCAGCGTCTGATTGACTTTGCCCAGGTCGTCTTCAACTGACAGCAGGATACGCACATTGCGTACGGCTGCGGGACTGCTGGCGGGAACCAGGGCCCGGTTGAATGTGACGCTATTGACATTGCGGCACAGGGCATAGCTGTTGCCGCTGGTGTTATCGTCCAGATACAGTATTTTCTCATCCGCACTGTAGCGGTATGTAATATTGCGTCCGTCCGAAGCAATCAGGCTGCATTGGCTGTTGTCGGGGTCTCCCCCGGTGCCGATGACCGCCACACCCTGGGCGGTTCGCAGTTCGGTCGTGATTCGCAGCAGGGCCGCCCGAGCCGTATTCATGGTCTTGGAAATGCCTTCATTCACCTGAAAATTGGTTACCGACGCATCAAACGCCACGGCCACCGCCGTCATCAGCATCGCCAGGATGACCAGGGCCATCAGCATTTCAACGATGGTAAAACCGGTTTTTTTCTGAGTTGTTTTCATGGGACAGCCTCTCGGTTAGTAGCGAGCACGAATCCAGCTTGCCGAACTGATGGTTTGCCCGTTTTTGGTAATGGTTACGGTCACACGATATAAATCCGTACTGTGATTCGTGACCGCCTGGGTCAGGTTGGCCGTACTGACATTCTGTACAGTAACCTGCTGGGTAAAGGCCGAAAACTCCGGCATGGCGGTCCGGCTGACATCTATCGGCGGACTGAAAGATCGGTTGTGGAAATCATCCAGGTCGTCATAATTGCTGACAGCGGTTTCACCGGTTTCTGTGCCGAATACCGTGGTTCCATCGGTGGGGTCCACCGTCGGCAGCGGAGCGGTCAGTTCACGGATTTCCTCAATCAGAAATTCAGCCGTGCTCAAATCCACACCCGCGGCGTTATACTGAGTAAACGCTCCACTGGAGGCAGCCAGCCCCGCCACTGCCAGACCGATCAGCATGACCGCCAGCAGGGATTCCAGCAGCGTAAATCCGGATTTATGACGCATCTGATTCATGGATATACCCCTTTCTATGACTTCCGGCGGCCGGACTATTTGCCCGAAGCCACACTGGACATCTTGAAGATGGGCAGAATAATACTCATCGCAATAAAGCCGACCAGCACACCCATCACCACAATCATCAGAGGTTCAATCATGCTGGTGACGGTCTTGATGGTGGTTTTGAGTTCACGGGCGTAGAATTCGGAAATGTCTTTGAGCACTTCGCCCATGGTGCCGGATTCTTCGCCGGACTGGAGCATCTGCACGACATTGCCGGGCATCAGATTGTAGCTGCCCAGGCTGGCGGCGATTTTTTTGCCTTGCCGCACTGCTTCATGAACTCCTTTCCACATCGTTTCATACAGCACATTGCCGGTGATATGGGCGGTAATCGAAATCGTATCCAGAATCGGCACGCCCGCATTGGTCAATACACCCATCGTGTGCATGCTGCGGGTGATATACAGACTCCGGCACAGATTTTTCAACAGCGGAATACGCAGCTTGGTGCGATCCCACCAGGCTTTTCCGACATCGGTTCGCGATGTAAAATACCAGAAGGCCATGATTAATCCGCCGATGGCGGGAAATACGATAAACCAGTAATTGCGCAATCCGCCGCTGGCGGCCATAATCAGCTTGGTGGGTGTCGGCAGCAGATGTTCCTTGCCCGAAAACACCACCAGAAACCGCGGCAGGACAAACGTCAGCAGGAACGTCACGCAGGTGACCGCCATCACACCGATAATAATGGGATATACCATGGCACTGATGACCTGGCTGCGTGTGTCGGCTTCCTGGTCCAGATATTCGACCAGCTGCTGCAGCATGGAGCTCAGCGAACCGGATATTTCAGCCGCCGCCACCATGTTGATATACAGGTTGCTGAACACCTCTGGGTGCTGACCCAGAGCCTGTGAAAAACTTTCACCGGCTTCAATTCGGTTTTTCAGGTCCAGAATAATCACCCGGAATTTACGTTTCTGAATCTGGGTGCCGATGGATTCCAGGGCGTCCTGCAGGCTGATGCCCGCGCGAACCATCACCGCAAGCTGATTGGTGAAGTTCAGAATATCTTTTTTGCTGGGACCGAATTCAATGCTGAATCCGCCCGATTTGCCTGGAAGGCCGGAACCGGCTTGCATGCCGGCAGCGGCGGTTTTCGGTGTGTTTTTGACGGCTGTTGCCATTGTGTTTCTCCGTTTTGTTTACTGGTCCACGGATGCCCGTGTTATCCTGGCCCGGGCGGGACTAATCCGCCGTGGCCGCGGCCATCGCCGCACTTGAAACCTGTCCGGGTTTGGGCGGCAGAAGGCGTTCCATCTTGCCGGGATTGCTGGACCGCAGGATGGCTTCATCCCGGTCGATAAATCCGGCCAGATACATCTGCTGAATACTGTAATCCATCGTCTGCATTCCCAGCCGGCGCGAGGTCTCGATGATATTGGGGATTTCATAAATCCGGTTTTCGCGGATGCAGTTGCGTATTGCCGAGGTACACAGCATGATTTCCACACACGGCACCATGCCGGGCTTGTCAACCCGTTTGAACAGGGTCTGCGAAATTACCCCCTGCAGCGTATTGGACAGCATGGCGCGAATCTGGTTCTGCTGGCTGGCCGGGTAAATATCAATAATACGTTCCACCGTCTGCGAGGCGTTAATGGTGTGCAGGGTGGACAGCACCAGGTGACCGGTTTCGGCCGCGGTAATCGTCGAACTGGTGGTTTCCAGGTCGCGCATTTCGCCGACCAGAATCACGTCCGGGTCCTGACGCAGGGCGTGTTTCAGACCCGAGGCGAACGTTGTACAGTCGGCTCCGACTTCACGCTGTTCGATCATACAGGATTTGTTTTCAAGCAGGTATTCGATGGGGTCTTCCATTGTAATAATACGCTTGCGGCACTTGGCATTGATGACGTTGATCATCGCCGCCAGCGAAGTACTTTTACCCGAACCGGTGTGCCCTGTCACCAGAATCAATCCGCGGGGCAGATCCGTCAGCTCCTTGACAATCGGAGGCAGATGCAGGTCGTCGATGTTGGGAATCCTGTTGGAAATGGCGCGGAAGGATATGGCGGTGGTTTCCTTCTGCCAGTGAGCGTTGACACGAAAACGGCTGCCGTCGCTCAGCATGGTCGAAAAATCCAGATCGCGTTTTTCATCAAAGACCTTCAGCTTATCCGGACCAACCATATCCAGTACCATCTGCCGCGCCATCTCCTGGCTGATTTCAGGCAGCTCCATCACAATCAGCTCTGTATTAATACGCATAATCGGCGGCATATCCACGTTGATGTGAACGTCCGACGCTCCACGCTCAATTGCCGTTGCCAGCATTTCTTTGACATCAAACATAATCGTTTCCTGTCTGTAGGCTATGGTTTTTACTGATTCTTTTTGAAATTTTCGTTTCGTCGCGGCTAAAGAACTTTTAAGCCGCCGGCTTCCGGCAATCGCTTTATTACCGCGGCTCCGCAGGGTTACGATACCCGGGGAATACACGCGGCATAAAAGCGGCCTGCGGCCGCCGCGAAATAATCATAATCATACTTATTGGGTATCGTCCCGTTAACTTTTGACGACATCATCGCCGATTTCGCCGGACACTTCTGTGGCCCGCAGGATTTCGTCGATGGTGGTAACGCCTTTTTTGACCTTTTCCAGACCATCATCAAACAACGTCGGCCAGCCGGAGGTTTGAAATGCCCGCCGCATGCTGTTGACCGAAGCGTCCTGGTTGATGATTTCACGGAATTTTTCATCGACAACCAGCAGTTCAAAAATACCCGCCCGGCCTGCGTACCCGCTGTTGCGGCACTGATCGCATCCCTTGCCATGGAACAGCTGCGAGGGTTCAATATGGGCCCGGTCCAGGTATTTCCGCAGATTTTCCGGCGCCGTATAGGGTTCTTTGCAGTGCTTGCAGATCCGCCGTACCAGCCGCTGGGCCAGGATGCCGTTCAGCGACGCGGCAATCAGGTAGGGTTCAATGCCGATATTAACCAGCCGCGATACGCTGCTGGGCGCGTCATTGGTATGCAGGGTGGACAGGACCAAATGCCCCGTCAGTGCCGCCTGCACTGCAATGCGTGCCGTCTCGCCGTCGCGGATTTCACCAATCATGATGATATCCGGGTCCTGACGCAGCAGGCTTCGCAGCGCCGCTGAAAACGTCATGCCGGTCTTTTCGTTGACCTGGACCTGGTTGGTATATTCCAGATTGTATTCGACAGGGTCTTCCACCGTCGAGACGTTCATTGTCTGACTGTCGATCTGAGCCAGCGCCGAATACAGCGTGGTGCTTTTACCCGACCCGGTGGGGCCCGTCACCAGCAGAATCCCGTGAGGCAGATTGATCTGTTCCAGGAACGCATCCAGCACCCGGGGTTCCATGCCGCTTTTATCCAGACCCAGCATGATGCTCTTGCTGTCCAGCAGACGCACAACAACTTTTTCGCCATGGCTGCAGGGCAGTACCGACACACGCAGGTCCACGTTGCGTCCGCCCATGATGACGGCAATCTTGCCGTCCTGCGGGATACGCCGTTCGGAAATATCCAGATTGGCCATGATTTTCAGACGCGATACAAGCGCCGGATGCATCTTGGCCGGTGCCTGCTGGGACTCAAACAGCACCCCGTCGATACGGTAGCGGATCTTGGTGTATTTTTCCTTGGGTTCGATATGAATATCGCTGGCCCCCTCGCGCAATGCGTTGGTCAGCAGGTAGTTGACAAACTTGATGACCGGCGATTCACCGGCGCTTTTTTCCAGGTCTTCGGAGCTGCCCTCATCGATATCCTGGACAACTTCGATTTCCCCCATGTCGCCCATGATTTCATCGACGTTGTAATTAAACTTGGATTCGTCGAATTTGTCGCAGATCGCCAGAATATCTTCGGGGCTGCAAACCACCACGTCAACCGGCATTCCGACATGACGCTTGACATCATCGATGCCGAACACATTCGACGGATCGCTGGTCCCGATCATCAGCACGCCGTCCCGAATCGCAAACGGCAG
Source organism: Sedimentisphaerales bacterium (assembly GCA_016935635.1). Classification (GTDB taxonomy): domain Bacteria; phylum Planctomycetota; class Phycisphaerae; order Sedimentisphaerales; family Anaerohalosphaeraceae; genus Anaeroglomus. The sequence goes on along the minus strand of JAFGQP010000119.1, from coordinate 8,320 downwards.
CACGAAGTTCGTCCGGATATAATTCAGCTCCAGCTTGTCAAGCGCCGCCTTATCCACGTCGGTGGGGCTGATCTTCTGAAACTCAAATCCGTACAGCCTGGCCTTGGACCGAAGGACATCGTCTTTGCTGATGCCCAGCTTGTGCAGATATTTGTCGAGGTCTACATGACCCCGCTGCTGTTCGTTTCGCAGGCTTTCAAGCTGCTCGGCGCTGAGAATCTGTTCCTCGCCCAGAACGTCGGCAATATCCCGTACATGGGTCTTGACCGTCGACGCCGGGGAATACAGATTGCGCAGGCCCGGCGCCAGTTCAGTCTGGCCGGCCTGCAGATCCATCACCGCAGCGAGGTCTTCACCCCGCCGGTCCTGTTTTTTTCCAAATAGCCTTCGCATTAATTCATCTTCAATTCCACGCGTGCTCCGTCGCGTTCAAGAGTTACGGATTGTTTGCCGATCTCGGTCACCTTGAAGCCGTTGATTTCATCCCCGATATAAAGCACCTTGTCGTTAATCATGCAGCAGGCCCCGCGAGGCGATGCTGTAATGCTCCACAACTCCAGCCCGGCCGCCTGCTTGCGGGCCTGTTCCATCAGAATCTGCATCTGGGTCCGGTTGTCCAGGCTGACTTCGCCGGCCGTCATTTCCCGCGTAAAGGGATTTTTCTTGAGATCTTTGACTGCAATCTGACCCACTTCCGACAGATGATTCAGCCGGCCGGTCACGTTTTTCATTTCCTTGTTCACCTCGTTCTGCATCCCCGAAAGCTGGGCAATGGCCGTCTCGATTTCCAGCTGCTCATCTTTCTGCTGAGCTGCTGCGGCCTGTGAAGGTGTAGCCTTCTTGACCATTACCAGCACGCTGAGTCCGCCGATGACGAACAGGGCGATCAGCAGAATAGTGCTTTGTTTCAGTTTTTTGCTGTGCCCGGCCACTGTCAGATAATCTTCCTGCCGGGTTACCGAATCCCCATTGCTGTCGGTTTGGTTCATATCCGCAGAGGCCGGAATGGTCTGACCGTCTTTAAGAAACGAAAGCATAATATATCCTTTCAACGCGTGAATGAATGTCGTTTAGAATTCCCGTACCGTCTGTTCCGCGGTCAGTTCTTGGAATCCATGAAGAAAATGCTCATGACAAAGGTCGCTTCCGTCTGACCTTCAAACTGGGATTTCTTTTTCAGCGTTAGCTCGCGAATCTTGGTGATCCGGTCAAGCCGCTCCAGTTCCAGCATGAATGCATAATAGGAATTAAAGTCGCCGTGCAGCTCCATCTTGAGAGGCTGCTCGATGTATCCGTTTTTATTGGAGGCCTTCAGGGCACTGATGGTTTTGGGGGTCAGCCCGTTCTTCTGGGCAATCAGCGTCACATTTTCCAGCACGGTGTGAATCTCGCTCTTGGGGGGCAGCTTGCTCTCAAACACCTGGATCGCCTCTTCCACCCGCTGAAGCTGGGCATGCAGGTCGCTGGCGGTGCTCTTGGCCCGGTCCAGTTCCTGCAGCTTGGCCTGTTTCTGTTCCACCATCGTGCGTTCCTGAGCCAGCGCCGCATTGGCCGGCTTGATCATGTATGCCCAGGATATATACGCCATCGCGATTATCAGGGCAAAAAAGATGATATGTCGAATTCCACTGGTCATGGTTCTGGTCCTTTATACTGAATGCCTGTCCGTCAGTCCCTGCGGGTTTATATCATTTCTTCCCGTTTCTTGCGAATCTGGGAAATATCGTCCTTGGTTAGTGTCAGATTGGATTTCATCGAGGTGCGAAGCCGGAACTGACGGAATTTAACCCCGTCGATGTCCTGTTCCTTGGATTGAACCAGCTCGACGCTGTCCAGCAGAATTGATCCGCTCAGGCTGGCGATGAAGGATGCCACTTCTATGTCGCTGGGGGCGATGCCTTCAATTTCGAGATTGCTCTGCAGCACGGTTTTGGTCTCGGGTGCAGCTGCTTTCTGATTCTTGGCCGCTGCGGATTGATACTGCGTGGTCTTGGCGCCGGGTTTGGCGGGAGCCGCCGCTGCGGCAGGTTTAGCCGCAGGCGTCGCCAGAACCTTGTTTTCCTTTTCAACAAGCTGCATTTCCAGCAGCGATACCCCCGAAGGCATATTGTTGGTCAGGCACGCCAGGACTACACTGCGGGGAATCGGTTCCAGCAGTTCGGCCGTCATCACCATGCTTTTCATCATGGTCTTGCCCTTGGTCTTGAGCTCTTCCAGCTGAGTAATCTGTTCCTTAGCCTCCATCATCTTGGCATTGATGGCCGCCAGCTCTCGCCCGACGACGCTCTGCCGCATCTTGATCACCGAAAACGTGACTCCGATGCCTCCCAGAAGCGCCGCAAGCAGGGTCAGGTACATCAGGTTTGCCCGGCTGGATTGCCGCTGCTGAATGTAATCGTTCGGTACAAAATTAATAGTTGCCATAGGGTTTACCTCTTCAGCGTATTCCTGTTACATATTCGTCTATTCTTCAATTTCGCTCCGGCTCACACAAAATGCCGGATTGTATTCGCTCACGGGGCGGGTCAGTTCTTGCCCGCACCTTCCAGGCTCAGCCCGAACGCCGTCGCCCAGTCCACATTTACATTCCGCCGGTCCACCATGCAGTCCGAATCCGGATTGACATCGATGGCCGACAGCACATCGCCGACCTGCGCGGGAATCTGCATCTTCTGGGCCAGCTCCGCCATCTTGTCACAGATGCTTTTATCCACGTTTCGCCCCGCCAGCAGCAGCAGCCGTTCAATCGGAACCTTGCCGGCGATGGTCTCGAAATACCGGCAGCACGCATCGATTTCCGCCGTCAGCCGCTGGACCATCTGCCCCTGGCTCAAATGCACATACCCCGTCGGAATCACACGCGCAAACAGCAGCTCACCGCCGCGAGCAATGACCACGTTGCAGTGCCGTGTCCCGATATCCATCAGAATCACAATTCGATCCTGTTCATTCTTGCGCCGGCAGAAAAACCGACGATAACTGTTGATCAGGGCGATCGGCCAGACACTCATCCCGCCGATTTCCAGTCCCGCCTTTTCATAAATCGCCAAATGACGATCCACCTTCTCCCGCTGGGCCGCCATAACTATCACGTCCACCTCGCCGCCTTTGGTCTGACCGACCTCCAGCGGCACAGAGACGATAATCGCTTCGTTGGGGGCAAAGGGCAGTTTTTTCTGCACGCGCGATGCCACCGCCTCATCCAGCTTGTCCATCACGCCGCGAGGCACCTTGATCTGGTCAATAAACAGGTCATCCGAGGGCAGGGCGGTGATAATGCTTTTGCCCTTGAATCCGCCTGTCTTGATCAGGTCGCGAATCGCGTCAATGGCCCATCGCTGCCAGGCCGGACTTTGCGGTTCAATATCCTGGGGACGCGCAGCAATCGCGGCCGCATGCAAATACGGCCCGCGTCCATTGAATCCGATTTGTGATATGCGTAAAAATCCGCTGCCTAAATCCACACCAATCGGACAAATATGTTTTCCAAACAAATTAAACATAGCAATCCATTTTATTGTCTTAAGTACCTATACCTGGCGGCTCCTGAGCGACTCGCTCAAATCATCGCACTGTCTGGTTTTATATTCTGTCCCTGTTCTGTTCGTCACGATATCCGCCTGACATAACCAAACTTCCCGGCTCTTGTTCTGGGACGCCGAAATTCAGGTATGTATAAAATCTAAGAAACAAACTCCCGCTCGCCAACCCGGCCCCCGGTTTATCGGGTGCAAATCAACAGTCCGATAAAAAATCAGCACGTAAATCTAAAACCGTTTCTTCGCTGATTGTCATGACCAATGGCAGGGTGTATCTGCAATCCAATTCTGCAATCCAAAGGCCTGACGTGCATAAAATCAAACCGAACCCAATTCCCGAAAATGAGACACTCTTGCGTGAAAATAGTCCGATAATGACAATTGCCCGGCCCAGACAAAACCAGACAAAAAAAGAATTTTTCCACCCCCAAAACACCAATAGTAAATATCGCCTATAAAGATACTGTATATCTGAAAAAGTGCAGCGTGACAAAAAAAGCAAAAAAATAGGGACAGTCCCATTCGTAACTGTCCCTACTATTCTCTATTATTCGTCCTTATTATTCCGTATAGACTAATGGGCGTTAAAAACTGTACCCATAGCACAAATTTTATTTTTTAAGAATATACCCATCCGAAAGTGTCTTCATGAATGCTACAATGGCTGCTTCCTCTTCTGCCGTTAATCCGAGATTTCCCAGCTCATCGGTATTCACATTCTCAGCCACCTCGGGAGGAGGCCAGTTCTCTACATCCCGCGTGTTGTAAAAGTGTACCACTTCTTCAAGTGATTTGAAAACACCGTTATGCAGGAAAGCTTTGGGGAAGTTTTTGCCCGGTCGTTTATCAACATTTCTCAGTGTGGGGACTTTATGTTTACCGTAATTGGAGTAGACTGTCTCCTCTTTATCGAGGCCCAGCCCCGTAAAGTAGCTTTCATCCAGGGTTGCCAAAAAACCGCCTAGACCCAGATCGATCCAGTTAGCACCTTCGGGGTTTATGGGTTGTCCATCAATCAAAATCTGATCCATGTCATAAAACGGATTGTCCGGATTTTTGGGTGTTCCAAGATTATCAAATGTAAAATCCGTGAATAGTGGCGGTTCGCCATTCGGGCCAGGTTCGCTGATATGACAGAGTGAGCACAGTCCTATTCCGTTGAAAAGTTCAAGCCCCCAGGTTTCCTGCTTAGTCAACTTAACCTTCCCCTGAAGGAAGAAGTCATACTTTGACGAAAACTGGTTCACTTCATGGGAGTCTTCATATTCTGCGATCGTCAACCCAACTCGATCGTAGTTGAGTTCAATATCATCTTGGGTTTCAAAACGAATCGGTTCTCCCCAGACGATCTCCCACAAATAAACATAACGAGACCCAGCGATTTGTTCCAATACGGCCTGCTTGCTTGGATTATTTTGTTCCACGGGGTTCAAGAAAGGCCCTAACGCCTGATCGGCTGCCGGATTTCCCAAATGACTGCCCGTTGCCCGGCCGTCCCAGAAGTTTCCACCAACAAAAAGTCCTTCTTCTAAATCATAATGAAAAAGGGGACTTAGAGTCGCATATGCGGCACTCGGTGGTTTGCGGTTGCCAAACCGTTGCGGTACGGCTCCCCGATAAACGGCACCGTGTTTATTAATTCCGGGGATAGGACCTGTAAAACCAACACTAGGTGCATGACAAGCGGCACAAGACATCGAATCAGGAGATGAAATCTTGTCAAAGAACAGAAACTTACCCAGCAATTCCGCTGGCGTGAGCGTCTCTGCGAGCAAACTGCCGGTAAAGACCGCCATGCCCAGGACGATCAAACCCAAAACCAGCATTAACCTGTTTTTTCGGCATGTCATTTGACACCTCCATTTCCAAAACTTCAACTTCAAATCCTTTAATTTCCAAACCTTAAATTGTAATGCACACATATTGACAGGGACTCATCCTGTTCAGGCAAAGGGCGTTGTGATAGAATCTGGGGAGGATTTCTTGAAATAGACATGAGAATAGAACACAATTTAATCTGAGCGTTCATGACATTTCCCTTATTTCCCATCGCTTTCACTGTCAACGACTATAGAAACACAACATCGGGTGATGCCAATCTCTAAGTATTCCTAGTATCAACATGTTGCCCGGATGTCAAGAAAATAATGCTGCAATGGATGGGACCGGGACTGTGGGACTTTTGAAAAAGTCAACGGATTAGATAAAATTAGTAAATAAATCTAGCAAATAGATATGGATGGTTAACAATTTATTCCAGCATTTTCTTATCAGAATCCGTTCCATCTCATTGTATGCAAAGTATTTAAGTTCTATCTGACCGTTTCCATAAAAATGATTTCGTGCTTAAAAAAATCAAAAAATAGATTGCATTACAAGCTATCTTGTGATACATAGTAGTATGTATTGAAAGGAACCGCCATGTCCGACCTGTTGGATAACTGGACAACCCAGGCCCGAAAAGGCATTCTGGAGCTGGCTGTGCTCGCCGCACTGGCCGACAAGGAATGCTATGCCTACGAGCTGGTCAAGTCCGTTGCCCAGATTCCCGGACTGGTCATTTCAGAAGGCACAATCTATCCATTACTGTCCAGACTCCGCGCCCAGGGCATGGTCACTGCCCGCCTGGTCGAATCGGCCGAAGGGCCTGCCCGAAAATATTACAGCCTCACCCCCGAAGGCCGCACAACGCTGGAGATGATGGACAACTACATGAATACGATTCTCAGGGGAGTTCAAATGTTACGCAGCAGAAAGGATCAGCTATGAACAGATGGAGCTCGGGAGCCGTTGAGGAATGGAATGCGTTCTGTGCCGAAGTGCGTCGTCGTCTGACCAACTCAGGCGCCAATCCCGAAGAGGTGATTGAAGATATCCGCGGCCATGTGGAAGCAGAACTGGCCCGCCGGAACCTGTCGGTGGTCAGCGCCGATGAAATCAAACAGATTCTTGCCCAGATTGGCTTGCCCGAGGCGGCAGAAGTGAGCATGACGGATTGCCCTAAGCAGCAGCCGGCCGAATCCATCCCCGCAATCCCTCGACAGGAAACGCTGCGGTTTTCTAAATTCGGCAGTTTTTATCTGCTGGTGTTCGGCGTCCTGCTGCCGATCTTCGCATCGGTCTTTGAGCTGGTCACGCGAATTTGCTCAGGCATCTTTTACGACCCGCTGCCGACGCCATGGCATTTCGCCCTGTTCATGCTGATCCCAACCTCCAATATGACTGCGTTCATACTCTCAGGCAGGAATGATGCGCGGTATCGAACCCTCGGCGGCTTTTTGTGCGGATTAGGGGCGATCATTGCATTGATTTATACGATATGGTTTATCCCGATCAGCTTTTTTTCCATCTTCGCCGTGCTGGCCTATGGACTTGGATTCTGCGGACTTGCACCGTTGTTGTCGCTGGTTGCCTCGGTACAGGCCGCCCTGCGTATCCGTAAAATCAGCCGAGCGTATTCCTGTCAGCCTGCCGTTCCTCTGTTTAAAACCGGATTATGCATTGGCTTGCTGGCCTTTGTAGCCGTTGTTCTGCCCTGTGTTGCCACACTCGTGGGATTGAATATGGCGGTGTCCGACAGCAAAGATACGCAGGCTCAGGGTATCCGTCTGCTTCGGACTTTTTCCGACAAAGACTATCTCCTCAAAAAATGTTACGATATGCGTGTCTCGCGTGGGGACGACTTTATCGAAATTGTCCCCTTCCTCAAACTCGGCATCAATGCATCCCCGGAAAAGGTCCGCGGCGTCTATTATCGGGTTACCGGCAAAACGTTTAACTCCGTTCGCCCTGAACAATATTGGTTTGGCCGCAATTTTACTTGGTTTGATGAGTTCGATTTCGAACAGGGCGGCGATGTCGTCGGCGGCATGCTCAGGGATTTATCATTGGTATCCTCCCAGATGGATGCAATCATTTATCCCGAGGCGTGTACTGGATATTACGAATGGATTATGGTTTTCCAGAACGACAGCGTTTGGCAGGAGAAGGAAGCCCGCTGCCAGATTCAGCTTCCCCCCGGCGGTGTTGTCTCCCGGCTGACACTGTGGATTGACGGCGTCGAATGCGAAGCGGCCTTTGGCGGCCGGTCACAGACCAAATCCGCATATAAGTCCGTCGTCCAGCAGCGACGCGACCCGGTGCTGGTCACAACCCAGGGGCCTGACCGGGTCCAGTTGCAGTGCTTTCCGATTCTTCCCAACGGCGGCAAAATGAAGGTCCGCATCGGGATCACATTCCCGCTGGATTTAATCGATGCAGGACAGGCTGCCGTCCAGTTGCCCGTATTCAATGAGCGGAATTTCAAAGTCCGGGAGGATATATCGCATAAAGTCTGGATCGAATCCACCGGCAAATTGACGACCACCAGCACAATGACCGCCGAATATGTCCAGGACAAAAAATGCTACGCCGTCCGCGGTTCCCTGACCAACAGCGCCCTCGAACAGCGAAACACGCAAATCCGCATAGAACGCGATAAGGCCGTTACCACTGTCTGGTCACAGAAAGACTTTGCCGGACAGACAACCGCCGTCAAACAGCAGCTCACAGAGCAGCTCGAATCCATGGACCAGCTCGTCCTCGTGATTGACAGCTCAATGACCATGCAGGACTATATCCAGCAGCTCGCCGATACCCTCCGCGATATCCCCGCTCGCTGCCCCATGCATCTGGTGATAGCGGGCGATACGATGGTTCAAAAAGAATTTCCCGCCCATCCCGACGGAACACTGTCCAGTGTCGCCGATGCAATCGACGCCATCTCCTGCACAGGCGGGATC
>JAFGQP010000118.1 GCA_016935635.1 Sedimentisphaerales bacterium | reverse complement strand
TCGGGCAAAGTCGGGCCGGGTACACAGGCCAGTCAGGCCTTTGCATTGCATACCGGCGTCGCGGCTGATAATGAACGTACGGCGATACTGGCTGTGCTGCTGGATAAGATTAAAAACTATAAAGGCGGGCATTTTTCGACGGGGATTCTGGGGACGCGGTTTGCACTGGAGATGCTGTCACGTGAGGGTCTGGCGGATTTTGTGCTGCAGACGGTCGAGCGGCCCGGCGTGCCCGGCTGGCGGTATATGCTGGATAACGATGCGACGACGCTGTGGGAACACTGGGAAGGCAGCGATAATACGTTCTCGCATAATCACCCGATGTTTGGATCGGTCAGCCAGTGGTTTCATCAATGGCTTGGCGGGATTCAGCCGGCGACGGATGCGGTTGGGTTTGACCGCATTGTGATTCGTCCGCAGGTGATTGGCGACTTGAACTGGGTCAAGTGCGGCCATCATTCGGTTCGCGGGCTGATTCGCAGTGACTGGCGGATTATCGATGGAGTCCTGGAACTGGATATCACCATCCCGGCCAACAGCAACGCCGAAGTGTATGTGCCGGCCAGCAGTGCGGAAGCCGTAAAAGAAGGCGGACGACCGGCGACACAGGCCGATGGCGTTAGATTCCTGCGGATGGAAGGGAAAACGGCGGTGTTTGCGGTCGGCTCGGGACAATACCGGTTTTCGGTGACTAAAGCGGCGACTTCCGCTCAGGAAAAGCCGGCTATGTCGGGCAATCCGATTTTTCCGGGCTGGTATGCGGACCCGGAGGGGATTATTTACGGCAAGACGTACTGGATATTCCCGACCTATTCGGACGCCTACGAAAAACAGATTTTCTTTGACTGCTTCTCTTCGAAGGATCTGGTAACCTGGACCAAGCATGAGCGGATTCTGGATAATACGCGGGTGACGTGGGCCAGGCGGGCAATGTGGGCGCCGGGTGTGATCGAAAAAGACGGCAAATACTACCTGTTTTTCAGTGCCAACGACGTGCATCAGGGCGAGGTCGGCGGGATTGGGGTATCCGTGGCAGACCAGCCGCAAGGCCCCTACCGCGACCTGCTGGGCAAGCCTCTGATTCAGGACATTGTCAATGGAGCACAGCCAATTGACCAGTTTATCTTTAAGGATGATGACGGCACGTATTATATGTACTATGGCGGCTGGCGGCATTGCAATGTGGTCAAGCTGAAGGATGATTTTACCGGGCTGGTTCCATTTGAGGATGGAACGCTTTATAAGGAGGTCACGCCGGAGCGATATGTGGAAGGGCCGTTTATGTTTAAAAAGGATGGAAAATATTACTTTATGTGGTCGGAAGGCGGCTGGGGCGGGCCGGATTATTGTGTGGCATACGCCATCGCCGACGGGCCGCTGGGGCCGTTCAAGCGGATAGGCAAAATCCTGCAGCAAAACCCGCAGGTCGGCAAAGGCGCGGGGCATCACTCGGTTATTCATGTGCCGGGGACGGATAAGTGGTATATTGTGTATCATCGCCGGCCGCTGAGCGAAACCCATCCCAACCACCGGGCCACCTGCATTGACAAGATGGAGTTCGAAAAAAATGGCCTGATTAAGCCTGTCAAAATCACTTTTGAAGGCGTGGAAAGCCAGCTTATTCCTTAATAAAGGCGGATTTAAGGCTCTTTGTAATATAAAAAAAGCACTGCTCTTTAGTTTTCATTGTAATTCACTGTCAATTTAGGTAATATATCCGAGCGGTACTTTAAGGCGGCTATTTGTAATTATCTAATTACGAGATATATACTGGCTAATATATGGAATTAAAAAGGGCTTCCCTTATACATAAAAAGCAGAGGCGTAATCCCCTGACAGAAGGCCTGAGAAGGCAAGGGTTATTTTTGTGCGCATTCTGGCATATGGGCAGGAAAAGTCCTGTTTGTTTTCTCTGCATGTGTCCCGCTTTGATGCGTCTGTTTGGCCTGGCAATCATGATGACTGTACTGATGAGTCTGGCCGGGTGCGGGCCGTCGCTCCAATCGAAAATGACTACCTCCGCCGCTTCGATCCAATGGGATTACCAGCGGCTGTCGGAGTACCTGGCAGATGTGCCAGGGATACGGAAACTGCAACGATGGGATGAGCATAAAGACGGCCTGCACATCGAGACCGATCATTATCACATCAAAACCACACTGGCTGATCCCCTGATGCTGCGGCAGGTGCCGGCCTTTGTGGAATCGGCTTATAAGGCTTATCAGAGCCAATTGCCCGACCAGGTCAATGACAGTGAAAAATTTGAGACTTATCTGTTCGGCCAGCGGGCGGAATGGGAAGCCTTCACTCAACATTTCACCGGCAGTGATGCGGAGGTCTATTTGCAGATTCGGCGCGGGGCTTATGCCCTCAACAGCGTCTGCGTGGCGTATAACATCGGTCGGAAGCAGACCTTTTCGATTCTGGGGCATGAAGGGTGGCACCAGTTTGTACAGCGTCATTTCCGCTATCGGCTGCCGAGTTGGCTGGATGAGGGTGTGGCAACGCTGTTCGAAACCTGCCAGTTCAACCAGGGGGTATTTGAATTCCGGCCGCAGGATAACCTGCTTCGTCTCGGGACACTTAAACAAGCCCTTCAGCAGGGACACATGATTCCGCTGTGGAATTTGATTACGATGAATCCGGGACAGGCGATGGCCGGTTACGGTTCAAATGAGTCCGCTATTATGACATTCTATGCACAGAATTATGCCCTGGTGCGATTTCTGCGGGAATACAATTACGGCCAACGGCTCAGGGAGTATCATAATCTGTTATTGGGAGGTCTGCGGGGCAGCTGGCAGGTGGAAGCCGGGCTGGCGGAGGCGGCAGCCAATCGCAAAGTTCCGCTGACGGCGGCGTGGAATCACCAGATATCGATTCAATTGTTTCAAACCTATATCACCGGCGATGCGGCTCAATTTGAAGCCCAATATCGTCAATTCTGCAATGAGATTGTGTATTCCGTTCGATTGGTCAAATAAATCATGATTGAGCAGTCCACACTCCTGGTCCTGGCTTCGGCTTCACCGCGACGCCGCGAACTTCTGGCAAAGGCAGGCTATGCATTTCGTGTTGAACCGTCAAATGTGGACGAGGAATCCTACGATAAAGCCGGTATAACGTCCGAAGAGCATTGCCAAATGCTGGCTTTGGCCAAGGCCCGCGAGGTGGCAGGGCGATTTCCGGACCTGCCCGTGCTGGGGTCAGACACGGTGGTGGATTTTGACGGACAGATTATCGGAAAGCCCGCCGATGCTGCCGATGCAGAACGGATTACGCGGATGCTGTTCAGCAAGCCGCACAAGGTCATCACGGGACTGGCGCTGATATGGAAAAGCAAAGGCATTGAGATTGCGGACGTGGATACGACGATTGTCTATCCGCACAAGCTGACTGAACAACAGATTCAGGGACATATCGCCGGGGGACTGTGGGAAGGCAAAGCGGGAGCCTACGGCATTCAGGAAACAGGCGATGAATTCGTAGATCGCATCGAAGGATCCTTTACTAATGTAATGGGCCTGCCGATGGAGCGGGTGGAATGTCTTTTGCGCCGGTGCGGAGTCTTGACGCAATAAACTCACTGGCCGTTTGTAACAAGAATCCCTCAGGGACAAAAGCATGTCCGTGTTAATCAAGTTTTTCAGTCACAGCCAGCACTTTTTTTGCAAAACGTCAAACAGTGTGTCAACAGCTAACCTTTGCCTTCTAAAAGCAAGTTCAGCCCCTGCATAACCTTTTATTTGGCCATCACGCTGGAAATGCGGAAGACCGGCAGCAGCAATGCGATAGCAATGGTTCCGATGACAAAACCCATGATGGTTATCATCAAAGGTTCGATGACTGTCGTGGCGGCGCGGATGGAATTCTGGAGCTTTTTTTCCAGAAACAGGGAGACTTTATCACAGACGCGGCCGATCTGGCCGGATTTTTCGCCGGCACGCAGCATCTGGATGATACCGGGGGCAATCAGATGGCTATTGGGTGCGATGATGATGGCATCGGAAAGCTGGTAGCCGTCACGAATGCGGGCATCGATGCTATCCCACATGCTGCGGAAGTAATAATTGTCGCAGGAAGTGCGCATCACGTCGATGGATTCCAGCAGGGTTACGCCGGTATTCACCATCGTCGCCAGAATGCGCATGCTGCGGGTCAGGATGCTGTCGACATACATTGTTCCGAAGATGGGGGTGCGAATCATAATCCAGTCGGTTATTTTCTGGCCGGAGGAGGTCTTCTTCCAGGCGGAAAACCCGAAAAAGGCCATAATACCAAAGGTAATTGCAGTCGCCAGGAACATCGGATCGGCCAGCAGGCTGCTGCATTTGACCAGGGCCTGAGTCAGCATGGGCAGTGCCGCACCGCGGGATTCATAAATCCGGGTAAATCGCGGCAGAACAAAGAACATCAATGATCCGGTTGCGGCTACGGCCATCAGCAGCATGATAATCGGATAAATCATAGCGCTTTTGACCTGCTTGCGGGTATCGGCATCAGCGTTCAGATAGCCGGCCAGCACATCCAGCATGTGTGACATCCGCCCGGAGGCCTCGGAGGCCTTGACCATGCTGACAAACATGGTATTGAAAATGCGGGGATAATTCGACAATGCCACAGAAAAGCTGTCACCGTTTTTGAGGCGTTCGGCAATCTCTTCGACGACCAGCCGGAAAATGCCAGGCTTCATCTGTTCGGAAATAGCCGCAATAGCATCGCTGAGAACCACGCCGCTGTCGAGCATGACCGAAAGCTGAGTGGTGAACATAATCAGTTCTTGTGAGCCGGCACGGGCACGGGAATATGTCGACTTTTTGGAGGTTTGGGCTGCCTCCCGCGCCAGACCGGCAGTGACGGCATCGCCGGCCTTGCGAATCGGTCTTTCGAGTGTATTGGCGGAATACGGCGTCATAGCAGTCCTCGGTTATTCATTGACATTGGCCACGCGGAGGATTTCATCAATGGTGGTGATGCCGGCGGCAATCTTATCCACGCCGTCCACATGCAGCGGCCTCATACCAGTTTCAATCGCGGCGCTGCGCAGGGCCTTGAGCGTGGCCCCCTGCACGATCATATCCTGAATGCGGTCGTCCGGGATAAACAGTTCATGAATGGCGATTCGACCGACATAGCCTGTATTGCGGCATTTCTTGCAGCCGATGCCGCGGTAAAATTTCGGGACGGAACCGAACCATTTTTCGACCATGCGTCGAATCGTCAGGGCTGGTTCGAATTCTTCCTTGCAGTTGGGGCAAATCTTTCGCACCAGACGCTGAGCCAGGACACCGATGAGTGAGGCACTGACCAGATAGGGTGCAATGCCCAGGTCCACCAGACGGGTGATGGCTCCGGGGGCGTCGTTGGTATGCAGAGTGGACAGCACCAGGTGGCCTGTCAGCGCGGCCTGCACGGCAATGGAGGCGGTTTCCTGATCGCGGATTTCGCCGACCATGACAATATCCGGGTCCTGCCGCAGGAGGCTTCGCAGGGCATTGGCAAATGTAAAGCCGGCTGCATCGTGAACTTCGAACTGGTTAATGGCGGTCATATGACATTCTACCGGGTCTTCGACAGTGCAGATATTGACCTGTTCGTTGTTCAGTTCGGCCAGGGCCGCGTAGAGGGTCGTATTTTTGCCGGAGCCGGTCGGACCGGTCACCAGCACAATGCCGTTGGGGGCATTTATGATTTTGCGGAAGCGCTGGAGATTTTCATACGAAAAGCCCAGCGATTCAAGATTGGTCAGGATGCGGCGGGCATCAATAACACGGATGACGACCTTTTCACCGAAGGTGCCGGGCATGACCGAGACGCGCAGGTCGATGGGACGGGACTGCATCAGGACGTGAATACTGCCGTCCTGCGGGAGTCGACGCTGGGCGATGTCCAGTTCGGCCATGATTTTGATACGCGAGACAATCGCCGCATGCATCTGGTACGGGGGACGGATTTTTTCATACAGGCGGCCGTCAACACGATAGCGAACCCGCAGTTTTTTTTCATCCGGTTCGATATGAATATCGCTGGCGTTTTCATGGACGGCGTTATAAATGAGATAATTGACCAGCTTGACGACAGGCGACTGGCCGGCAACTTCCTCGAGGTCGGAAATATCCTCTGGAAGATTTTCAATCATGGTAAAGTCTTCGAGGGCCGAATCATCGATGATGTCGTCGATGACAAAGACATTGGCCGCCGGCATGTAGGATTGCAGCGTAGCCCGGATGTCATGGGCGGTGGCACAAACCACCTGAACACGACAGCCGGCCAGGCGTTCGATTTCGTCAATGAGAAAAACGTTGGACGGTTCGCTCAATGCAACCGTCAGTACGCCGCGCACTTTGAACAGCGGCAACACAGCATGTTCTTCAAGAAACTCTCTGGGCAGCAGTTCGACGACGCCGGGGTCACACAGCTTGGGACTGACCGGGGCATAGGGAACACTGTAAGCTTCGGCGAGTGCGGAGGCAATCTGGTTTTCGGTGCAGAAGCCCATCTCGACGAGCAGTTCGCCGAGCAGTTTTTTGTGTCCGGAGTCACGCTGCTGGGACAGCGCTTCATCGATCTGCTCGGCGGTGACAATCTGTCGGCCCAGCAGGACCTGTCCTAATTGCAGTTTTTTTATGGATGCGACTTCAGACATTATTATCGATTATCCTCAGGCGATACTTTTAACGGCTTCGGCCAGGTCCGGATAGCTGTCAAACTGGCCCAGCAGCCGGGTGATTTCCAGAATTTTCCGGCACGTTTCATCGAGGCCGGCCAGCTTGAATTGACGCAGATGGTCATGGCACTTGTCATTGAGATCCAGAAGAGCTTCAAGCGTCTGACTGTCGAGCAGAACAACCTTGCTCATATCCAGCACCAGGCCTTCATTTTTCTTGTCCACCAGCAGTGTGTTGACGGCATCTTCAAACGGCTTGAGGGTCTCCTGGGTGAACTCACCCTGGAGACTGAGGATGGCCACGGCATTATGGGTCTGGACGTCGATTTTCATCGCAGCAGGACCCCCACGGCCATGGTGCCGTATTCCGAGAAGTTGCTGTAATCCCAGGTTTCGATAAAGCCATCCTGAATAATATGCCAGAGCTTATCGATATCGCTGTCGAGAAAGACTTTGGCAATATCCGGGTCGAACTGGGTGCCGGAGGATTTTTGAATCTCGGACAAGGCCCGCTTGAGACTCATGGCATCGCGGTAAATGCGTTTGGAGGTCATTGCGTCGAAGGAGTCGGCCAGAGCGATAATCCGCCCCACCAGCGGAATATCGTAACCTGCCAGCCCCTGCGGATAGCCTTTGCCGTCGAAGCGTTCATGATGATGCAGGACGCCGGCGACGATGGATTTCATCTGGGAAATCTCAGAGAGAATCGCGGCACCAATACGAGGATGAGCCATAATCACGGCCCGTTCTTCATCGGTCAGCTTGCCGCGCTTGCGCAGGACATTTTCGGAAACACCGATTTTACCGATGTCGTGCAGCAGACCGGCCAGATAGACATAATGGATCGTATCCTGGGGGATATCCTGAACCTGACTGAGATGTTCGGCAATCCAGCGGGAGATAAAGGCCACGCGTTCGGAATGGCCGCGGGTGTACTGGTCCTTGGCGTCAATTGAATTGGTCAGGGCCTTGAGCGAACCAACGAACAGGTCTTTGAGGTCAGCGAAGAGACGGCCATTTTCAATGAAAACGGCGCATTCGTTGGCGACTGAGTTGAACAGCTTGATGTCGGTGCTGTCGAAGTCGGGTTTATTGAGTACGTTGGTTGCAACCATCAGGCCGATGACCCGGTCGCCGCCAGTCAGCGGCACAGCAATGATATTTTTGACATTGGTCGGCCAGGTATATTTGAACGGCCCATAGACATCGCTGTCCAGCAGGGCTTCCTTGCCGTCGGCCAGTTCGGAGGCCAGGTGGACCTGCAGAATGTCGGCCATGTTCGAATCAATCGTAACATAGCCGCAGCCGGCGGTCAGCACGAGGCGTTTCTGGCCGTCGATTTTTTTGTCCAGATAGATCGCCAGACCTTCGACGCTGACCAGCCCGGTGAGCTGGTCGCAGGCATATTGCAGGAACTCGGCATTGCTCTGGGTCACCTTCATGTGGGTGCTTAGATTGTAGAGCAAAACGATCTGTTCATAGGTCTGCGACAGTTCGGTGGACAGTTTTTCTATCCGGCCGGACTGGAGGTCGGCATTTTCATATTCGGTTCCGAATTCATTCAGTTGGGCTGCAACCCGATCATTCGGCGTATCGGTCACAATTAAGTCGATTAATTCCTTTTCGTCCAGTGCATGGCGGCGGCAGTAGTCCTGAAGGCTGGGGTTCAACGAGACCTGGCCGGAGGTGCCGGCATCGAGAATGACCACCGCTTCGGGCCTGCCGGCCTGAAACAGCATCCGCATCCACAGCCGCGAGGGGCAGTCAAGAAAGCGAACCCCCTGAAACGGCGAAGCAAACGACTCGCTGACCAGCGACGTCAGGGTTTCGGCAGCAGTCTGTCCCTGCCGGGCATCGGCCTGAAAGATACAGGCGGCCCGGTCATCAAATACGGCAAGGTTCATCCCCTGCCGGTTTATGCTATGCGCCAGGCGGTTGAGCAGTGCAAGCTGCGAAGGAGAAATCGTATGTTGAACCGTGCTGTTCATCCGTCATTTATCCTGTGAGTTATCGTATCAGCATCGAGCTGATTCCATTATGCATGGACTGTCTGTTTCAATACCTCTTCCACTGTTTGAAGCACTTCACGAGGACTGAACGGCTTGCTCAGACAGGCGGCAATATTCAGTTTCTGCTTCTGCTGGTCCTCGATGGCAAATCCGCGCGCCGTCAGCATAATCACGGGGATCGCGGCGGTTTGTTGATCGGATCGCAGTTTTTCGATCAGTTCCAGACCGGTCAAAACAGGCATCTGATAATCGGTTATGATGATATCGGGTTTGTGCTGGGCCGCAAGGGTATAGGCCGAGGCACCATTGTCGGTGGTCAGGACTTCAAAACCATTATTTTTGAGCTTGATGGCAACGACCTGCACAATATGGAATTCATCATCCACAACAAGAGCTTTTCTATCAGCCATAGTTTATCTCCGATAAAAACGTTAGGGGTCAGGCTATTAAGGCAGTTTTTGAGGACGCAATGGGCAATACAAACCCGAAGGTGCTGCCCTGTCCCTGTTTACTGCGTACAAATACCCTGCCGTTATGCACTGTTTCGACTATTTGACGAACGAGGTTAAGGCCCAAACCGGTTCCCTTGGCGAAATTTTTATTGGCCTCAACCCGGAAGAATTTCCCAAACAACTTGTCCATATCCTGTTCCGGGATGCCGATGCCGGTATCGGTGACCGAGACGGTGATGGTACCATCCACATCGTTCATCTCGAACTGGACGGATACGCTGCCGCCGGCGGGAGTGTATTTGACGGCATTGCTGAGCAGATTCACGACAACCTGCATCATCATATCGCGGTCAGCATAGACCTGGTCGCACAGGATGGGGGCCGGCGCGGTCAGGGTAATATTTTTTTCCTGGGCGTAGCTTTGTATCATTTCGACAGCATCGCGGATAATCAGGGCCAGGCTCAGATTCTGCCGGTTGACTTTCATTAGACCGGATTCAATGCGGGAAATATTTAGAATATCTTCAATCAGGCGATTCAGCCGCTGAGCCTGTCCCTGTATGATTTCACAAAACTGACGGATGGCCGCCTCATCCTGGGCTTCGCCGTCCACCAGCATCTCGGCATAGGCGTTGATGGAGGCCAGCGGGGTTTTCAGTTCATGGGAGACGTGGCTGACAAAATCGTTCTTGGCCTGAGAGATTTCCTTTTCACGGGTGATATCGTGCAGGACGGCAACGACGGAAATGACCTGGCCGCTGTCATCAAGAACCGTGGACAGCAGGCAGTCATACCAGGCGGCTGAGCCGCTGCGGTTCAGCGACAATTCGTGGCGCACATGGCGGACTTTGCTGGAGCGGGCACGGATAATCAGGTCCGCCAGCGAGTTGTCGGACAGGTTGTCTTTGAGCGGCTTGAGGGCTGCTTTTTCGGATTCAAAGCCGAGCAGTTTCTCGGCGGCGGGATTGGCCAGGATCAGACGATCCTGATCATCACAGACCAGTACCGCATCATGAATGCTGTTGAGGATAGCTTCAATGCCGGACTTGCGGCGGCGAAGCAGCTGGAGCTGAAGGCCAAGGTCCTGGATTTCCCGGCGGGCTTCCAGCAGCGGCTTGTTTGTTTTATCCAGGCATTCCTGCAATGCTGCGGTCAGAGGCTTCAATGCTGAGCAGCGAACCGAATCCAGAATCGGATGCTCACTGCGGAGTGTCTTCGTCATTGCATGCACGTCGACTGCAAGATGAATCAGGCTGTACGTCAGCCCTCCGGCGGCAATCAGCCCAAGGATACCGCAGGCCAGCAGAATCGGTCCGGGCAGCGCGATGGTCGCTGCGGCAATACATCCGGCGCAGGACAGCGCCAGACCAAGCAGACATAGTCCCAGGACACGTTTCATACGCATGCATTCCTGTTTTCGCAATAAGTGGGTCGCAGTGTGTTCATCAGTTGGTATTCTGATTGATAAATAATGCCGCCAGCGGGCTTTCCGGACAGACCTGGACAGCCTTGTCGAAAGCGGCCTGAGCCTGTTCGGTACGTCCCATCTTCAGATAGCAGCGGCCGGACATGAAACAGGCAAATCCGCCGACCTGCGGATCCCCTGATAATCGGGTAAACCGTTCCAGAGCCGAGAGGTATTTTTTGTCCAGATAATCGGCACTGCCAAGGATGGCGCCGGCCTGCGGACAATCCTGCTTATAGGATAGGGCTTTCTGAGCGGAATAACGCGCCCGTTTGAGATCCGATGCGCCCAGCGCCGCCTGAGCCATGCCCAGCCAGACATCGGGATCGTTACGTCGAATCACGCTGAGCTTATCAAAGGCATGGAGAGCATTGCGATACTGGCCGGCACTCAGTGAACACGATGCCAGCAGATGCAGATAGACCTCTTTTTGCTTGTCATCAGCCACGGACAGGAGTTTGTCATAGATATCAGCGGCATTCTGCCACTGGCCTCCGGCAACATAAAGTGTGGCCAGAGAACTCATTGCCTCCTGATTTTTGGGCTCGGCCATTGTTGCCTGACGATAGAGCTGGATCGCTTTATCGCGGCTGCCCAGGCGATTGGCGGTTGCGGCGGCGGCACAGAGCAGCTGCACGTTCTTGCTGTTGAATGCAAGCTGTGCATCAAGACAGCGCTGGGCATCTTCTGAACGTCCCAGTGCGTTCATGGTGTCGGCAACAGCCAGGGTGTATTCGATATTGCCCGAATCGCACGTCAGGGCTTTTTGGTAGCAGTCCAGGGCCAGGCTATGATTACCGCCGGACTGAGCGACAACCCCTGACCCAAACCAGGCCTCGGCTAAATTGGGGTCACAGGCCAGCGCCTTGCCGAATGCATCGCGTGCCGGGAGCAATCTGCCTTCGGCCAGTTCAATTTTGCCCAGCAGACAGTGAGCGGGGGCACTAGCGGATTCGACCTCAATGACCTGGGCAAGAGTTTTGCGCGCTTCCGGATACAGTCCCTGATCAAACTGCACTTGTGCGGTGGACAGTTTGACCGGCGCGGCATTTTGGTCGTATTTTTCCTTTACTGCGTTTTTGCTTTGCTGGTGGGTTTCACATCCTGCAAGCAAAGTCAGCAGGCATAATCCAATATATCCGTAAACGGTTTTTTGTATCGCTGTCATAGTTCCATCTCCTGATCCATCATCCTGACGGATGATCAGGACGCCGCGACAGTTCCACTGCCGCAGCGCCCTGAATAGTGCTCAGCCCAAAGGGCTTTTTAACTTTACCTGTACTTGCTCAGGACCACTTACCGGCGCTGCCACTTGCCGGATTCTTCCTTTTCCAGATTGCCCAGCATGATGCGTTCGATCTGATCGACCTGGTCAGGCTGAGTTTCTCTGATGATGCGTTCTCTGAGGCGGGTTGCATCGAGGTAATTACGATCCGCATCCCAGTACTTATAGCCATCCAGCTCGGCCAGTGCGGCTTCTTTGTTGCCTTCGTTGTACAGCTTGACCGCCTTGGCATACCGCATTTCATCCAGCCGTGCGCGACTCATCCAACTGAGATTCTGACGGGCCTGGGAGGTCAGGCGTTCCACATCTTCCATACGAGTGGCGCCATCGGCCTGCTCGGGTTCGGTGATGATATGGGGCGTCAGAAGGACGATCAGCTCGGTCCGGATGGACTCATCGTTGATACTCTTGAACAGAAGGCCAATGAGGGGGATATCGCCCAGCAGAGGCACCTGACTGGTGGCCCGGCTGGTTTTTTCCTGGAACAGACCGCCCAGCACGATGGTCTTGCCGTCACGGACCATGACATTGCTTTTGACTTCGGTTGTGGCCTTATTGGGAAGACCGCCCACCACCACACCGGTACTCTGCTCGGGGCGGAGTTCCATGCGGATCAGGCCGTCGTTGCCGATGAAGGGGCGGAACTCCAGGATGGTACCGCTTTTCAGGAAGTCCACCTGCTGTGTGGCACCGTCAGCATTGGTATTGGTCAGGGTCAGATAGCCGTCTTCGCGACCAATAATCAGGCTGCCGGCCTGTTTGTTCAGGGCCATGATTTTGGGATTGGCCAGGACGGTGGTATCGGTCACTTCTTCAAGCGCACGAATAAACACGCGAACATGGTCATTCAGGATGCCCACATTGAGACCGCTGCTTGCAGGAGCCCCATTAAAGCCCGGGACAACCGCGCCAGCCATACCGCGCTGGGATATGCCTTCATCACCAATGGTGGATACCAGACCATCCAGGGTATCAAAATCAATACCGAACTGGGTGTTCTCTGTCAAAGTGGCTTCAAGAATGGTCACTTCAATCAGAATCTGAGGGGGTGCCACGTCCACTTTTTCAATCATTTCACGAATGGCTTTGATGTTTTCAGGATAGTCCGAAACCACCAGCATGTCACGAATGGCAAGGCTGTTGCCGCCATCGCCGGCCTTGGTATCTTTGGCGGCGGCGGTGGTGATGCCAATCTGCCCCATTTCACTGAGCAGAGGTTTGGCCAGCTTGCCGGCTTCTTCGGAATTGATATAATACAGGGTAATGGTATCCCGATCCAGACGGGTCTTGTCGGCCTTGAATTCTTCCATCGTATAAACACGAATGAAGTTGCCTTTGACATCGTACTTATGTGTGCCCAGAATGGCCTCGAGTGCTTCTTCAAAGGTCACATCATACAGCGTACCGACGGTGACATTGCCGGTCACTTTGGCGGAGGGGACGATATTCTTCTGATACATCTGCGCCAGCATTTTCAGCGCATCGGCGATAGGCATGTCCTTTTTGAACGCTATCGTCTGAAGGGACTGCGCCGAGGGAGCGGGAGCAATCACTTCCGGCTGAACTTCCGGCTGCACAGGGGCAGCAGGCTGTTCAACTGCGGCCGGCTGTTCTGCGGCTGCGGGCTGTTCGGCAGCAACGGGCTGGGCTTCGAACACCACCGCCGGCTGCTCTTCGGCGAATACCATCGCCGTCAGCAGCGTCAGTGCGATCAATCCGATCGCGGTTAACCATCGATTCCTTGTTTTGTCGTTCGTTTCACGACGCATAAGACACCTTTCCTTTCTTACTGACCCGACTCAACCTCGGGCATTTTTAGTTCCACAACATAATCCTGCCAGGCTAGACGAACCTGGTTTGCTTCAATTGCGATCACGGTCGCCATAACGACTTCATTTTGAATTTTGGCACGGAGTTCAGAACCTTCCAAGACAACTGTACCGTTAATGCAGGCCTTTTCAGGGGCAGTCTGCGTATTTTTTATGATGGCTTCCAGCGTAAAGGCCTGTTCGATGGCTTCCTGCGACAAACGGGGTTTGGCTTGCCCTTCATCAGGCTGGCTGGTTTTGGGCGTGCCTGCATCGGGCTGTGAACAGGTCCATGGAAACGCCGTCCAGCGGTCCGTTGTAAAAAGATCCGATGCAATGGTATCATGCCGGCCAGGGATGCAGCTCAGGGCCACAGGCTGAATTTGCAGTTTTGGCTTGACAACTTCGTCCTGGCTTTGAGCAGCTGATGTCGATGCGGCCTGTGCGGAGGCGGGGCCTTTGCGGAGCAGCGCCCTGCCCCACAGGACCCCCATCACCAGGACCAGCACTACGGCGGCAATGGTTTTGGGTTCCATGGTCTGCATGGAGCCGGCCAGGCCGACTGGATTCGATTTTTTATTGGATGGTTTCATAGCCATTGTAAAATATGCTAAATAATTGAGCCTGCTGTGGTTTCATTTTGCGTCCGATAAAACACCTGGGCCCTGGCCGTCATGGTCAACTGGCCGGTGTAATCCTTATCATTGGCCAGATTCATCTGCTCAATGCGTACCAGGCGGTTCATTTTTTCCAGCGCGCTGACAAACTCGAAAATGTCTTTGAGTGAGCCATTGCATTGAATATCCAGCGCCACGGTGCGAATGATGCCGTTCTGTGTTTCGGTCCCGGGCTTGACCTGCTGGTCATGCAGGTTATGCCGCGTCATCAGTTCAGCTATCTGCTGCCAGAGAGCGGCAAACTGGCGGTTGTCCGGCACACACTGATCAAATCGCTGTGCCATAGGCTCCAGCTGGGCGGTTTTCTGCTGGAGGGTCTCAAGCTGAGCGGAGCAGTGCTGAACCTGTTCCATGGTCACCGCCTGGCGTCTGAGGGTCTGGGTAATGACATGTTTCTGCCAGGCAATCGGGATATAGCCGAAGACCGCCACCCCGGCACAGACCAGGGCGCCGACCACCAGAATCCAGATTTGTTTTTTCTCAAATAACGGCATTCTGAACGGCTCCTCTATTTGACAACTTCATAATCGGCCAGCACACAGCGAATTTCAAATTCGGTGGCACTGCAATCGTGTATTTTGATATTCTTGGAATAGCCGGGTATCACGCGTCGAAAGTAATCCGACTCTTCCAGCGATGCAATCAGTCCGGCAACCACCGATCCGTCTGCGGCAATACCCTGCAGAATCACTTCGGTCTGCATGGGGATCGCCTGGGCGACGTTATCTTTGACATCCACGGCCGCTCCGAGGCGGACCATGGGTACCGCCGCAGCCGCAGTGTTTTTTTCTTTGGACTCAATGGGGACATTCTGCACGCTCAGTTTGCTCAGCACCACATTGGGTCCGACACAGGCAGACAATTCAGCCAGAACCGACGCAAAAGGCGTACGGGGGCTGACGGAACGGAGCATGGAGGCTTTCGTATTGAGACTGTCCCAGCGGAGCTGAAGCTGTCTGCATCGCTGAATGGTCTGGATGCCGGAGGACAGGTTATCCCGCATCGTCGTCAGTTCCGCCCGTGCCGTGGCCAGGCTGTGGCCTGCAACGAAACAGCCCAACGCAATCACTGCCACAATGACGCTGAAGATCAGATATTGTCTGTGATACCACAGCTTGCGATTGCGGCCTGCACGATACCACTGAGGAATAAAATCGATTTCGGTCATACGGTTTCCTGAAAGACTTCATCCTGCTGGTTTGTATTCTCGGGAACATCCAGCCCGCGCATCGCCAGCCCAACGGCAACCGCCCACTCGCACATCTGGGGATTGCTGCGGCGATCCAGTCCGACCTGCTTGAGGTCGAATCCACGAAGAGGTTCGGCAATGCGAATCTGCAAGCCTAGGTGGCGACGCAGTGCGTTCATGAGCGTGGTTTCATACGCCTCGCCTCCGGCGAAAACTGCCTCGGCGGGCCGCTGGCCGCGGAACGTCACGGCATAATACTTGAAACACAAAGCGATCTCACGCGACAGGGTTTCAATCGCATTGTTCATTGCATCGCTGACGGCATGAGTCGTTTCCTGATCAACCTCCGTCGATTCAGGATTACGCAGCTTGGATCGGAGCATTGCGGCTTCTTCGGGGCGAATCCCAAGCCTGCCGGCGACTTCCTCGGTCAGGTGTTCTCCGGCGATGGGGATTTGCTTGATAAACAGAATCTGATGACCTTTGCCGATGATGACTGTCGTGTAACGGCACCCGAGATCCACCAGGACACTAACCATATCCTTGTCTTCACGCCGGCGGAGGGATAACTGAAAACTGCGAAACAGGGCAAACGGCACCGTGTCCAGTGTCACCGGCTCCAGGCGGGCTTCTTCCAGCATCGCCAGATGATCGGCCAGGGCGTCGCGTTCAACACCGAAAAAGATGACTTCATTTTTCATCTGCTCGCCCTGAAAGACACTGCCGGCAACCATGTAGCGTAATTCGTCAATATCAGGCTTGAGGCCGAAACGGGCGGCCACTTCCGTCCGCATGAATTGTTCGATTTCGTCGGCGTTGTCCGTATCCAGGCGAAGGCTTTTGATTTTAATGACATCGCCCGGCAGACAACTGATGACTCGCCGACCTGAAAAGTCGGCACGGGACAGCATCTGTCGAATGGAGGAAACGATGAATTCCCTGCGTGCGGCGGGGTCACGGCTCAGGGCCGGATCAATGACCGCATCCTGGGCGGCAACCACACGAATGGCCTGGCTGTCACGGCAAAGCTGAATCATCTTGATGGCGCTGTGCCCGATATCCAGAGCAATCGGCTGTATTTTAGATGAATTCATCGGATTCCACATCGTTTATTGATTACCTTAATCTAAGGCTGATTGATGGTTACATATCCGGTCACAGGTTCAACATCAACATACAGGGTGAAGGCTCCGCCCTGCAGGGTAATGCGGCCGCTGGCCAGGGCTGTAGCGGTACCCAGCCCCTTGAAAGGCGCCCCCAGATAATTAAATGTAATGGCATTATCCGTGTCGGCATCAAAATTGGCCGAGTTGATATCCACCTGGCTCAGGCGGGAATTCGCATCGAAAGTGACCACATAGTTCTGGCCGCCCATCAGGGGATTGGCGATGATGGTATTATCCGAGGTTCTGCGTATTTCGTAGGATTCCGCCGAAGGATTGAAAACCACCGAATAATTGGCCTGGCGGGTCACAGCCAGCCCTCGGGCATAATCCAGGTCGGCCGCGATGGTATTGGCCGCGGAACGGACCTGCATATCGGCAGCCGAAGACAGCGTAGGAACCACAATCATCGCCGCCACCGATAGAATCACGACGACCACCAGCAGCTCGATTAACGTAAATCCTTTTTTTTCATAGCGTTGTAACGTTTTCTTTTTCATTATTATTACCTGTTTCTTTCAGTGCCGAATTCAGCAGACGTGCTCGCAGACACGATGTGTTTGCGGCAATTCAGGTCAAAAAAACAATTCTGTCTCGTACTTATCTGTTTTATGGGTCCTACCCGATGTCACGTCTATCGAATCCTGAGGGTGTTTCGACATTTGGTTTGACCGGCTTAACCGGGTCTGTATGAAAACTGGATTAATGAGAAAATCGTTCGGCCGGGTGGAAACCGGCCGGGAAAAGTGCATAACGTGATATGCAGATATGGATTATGTGAATTCTGGCAGGATTAAAGACTGTTGAAGGTATGGACACTCTTGCCCCGACCCAGGTAAGCCTCCCGAATCGCTTTTCAATCGGGGCAATCAACACTGAAAACAGGGCGGGTGTCAACAAAATGGCACAAGGCGAGCAGAAATCTCTGAAAACAGAACAAAGGAATGGATAGACTGTGTCTTGAACCGGACTGGCCGGATAAGACGTAAAAAGAATCCCTTTTCTGGGCAGAAATACCATCACTGCCCCCTTTGCTGCTTGATTACATGGGTTGCGTTATCGGACGTTATTCCCGATTGATTGAATTGAATGTCGTTTTGCCGTCGGAAATCTGATATACCACTTGAGCCGACAGATAACTTCTCGCTTTCTTTTCGGTTCCAATTTGATAATACGCCTCACAGGTCACCGGATACGTATGTTTGGTTGCCGTTACAGTGGGAGCCTGGATATTCAGTTCATAACAAAAATTGCTGCTGGAATCGGGAGAAGGACTCACGATGGGCCAGACCGTATTGGGGTCGGGCGTATTGGGATCCCCCTGAATCAGCGCCCTGGCGTGCTCCAGGCCTGACCATGCCAGATAATCGGACTGATTGCGCAGCTCGAGATTCCGGCCGGAGGCCAGTGCCATATCCGAACGATAGAGATACCCCATCGTCACCGTCGTAACGGCTATCACAATGAACAGCGTGGACAGCAGAACTGAGCCGTTTTGCCTGCGATTATATCGTTTTTTATGCTTGCCATGCCAAACTGCCATGACTGTACCCCCATGAGAAAAGTCGAAATAATAAATTCTAAATCTGAGAACAAATTCCAGCTACAAACATTCCTATTCTTAAACTGAAGCTGGAAGCTTCAACTGCGTTTTTTGTCAACCCCCATAGATGCGAGTAACTTATTGTCCCCCGGGTGGCTATGATCATCTATCGTCAATCGAACGTTCATTCATAGTCGCCCGAGCCTCCGTGCCTGGGGTGAAAATCCATCCTGCAGGCTTTCCAATAAATTTGGATACGCCTTCGGCGAAACTGAAAACCAGCAAGCTCAGAGGCTTGCTCTACTAATTTGTTTTTCCCCGCAGCGTGCCGCTGATGGTATAAGTCTGGGTCACGCCGTTTTCCACCATATTAAACTGCACGGTAATATGTTTAACGAGCGCTTTGTCTGCATTGTCCAGATAGAACTGGACATTGGAGCTTTGTGTATAGTTTTCCTGAAATCCGGTGCCGCTGATAATAACCCAGTCACGAGTGGCACTGGTTCGAACATACACATATTCTGTCGCAATATCAGGCATGCCATTGTTATTTTTATCCAGCCACAGCGTCAGGCCCTGGCTGTCAATGCCGGCGACCCGGTTGGCCCGCATAATCAGATCCGACAGGCGGGTCTGGAGCTGGAGCAGGTAGGCGCCATTGCGCGAGACCTGATCATTAGCGGTCTTGCCGGTACTTAAGGCCCCTGCCATCGTGGCCGCTGCCGCCAGGATAATCGAGGCGACCATCAGCGCCACCAGCAGCTCAGCCATCGTAAAACCACCAGCTTGTTTTCGTTTGGACACCATCTTAGTGATCCCTATTGATCCTTTCGCCATCGCAGCCCAAGCCTCCGTGCTTTGGGGTAAATTCCATAGTAGCTCAAGCCTCCGTGCTTGAGATAAAAATCCATGCCTCAGGCATTCCAATAAATTCAGATACGCCTTCGGCGAACCTGAATCTCGGCAAGTACAGAGACTTGCTCTGCACTTTAGTGTTTGTATTTATCCCCAATCAGCGTCCCCAAATGAGCCATAGGGGTACCGTGATAAGCCACGTCCACGGTCATCCAGATGAGCTTGACTCCAGCCACCGTGGCATATTCGCTGGACACCGTCCGGCTCAGACCCGCATAAGCGTTTCCAGTGATGGGGCTCCCGGTGCTGTCGATCAGCGTGCCGGCGGATTCAGTAACGGTTTTGCCGACATAATCGCTTTCCAGCACGGCAAAATCCAGAGACGCCAGATGCTCGATTTTATCGGCCGCCAGACGCGAGGCGATAATCCGGCGCTGAGCTTCGGTCTGAACGGACGCGGCAGCGACAAACGAGACCAGGATCCCCGAGGCCCCAACAGCGAGAATCACCATCGCCACCATCGCCTCGATCAGCGTAAATCCTTTACTCGCACGGATTGGTTTGTGTCTGTTCACGATTTTACTGCTGCTTTCACTGTTAGACTCAGATA
>JAFGQP010000117.1 GCA_016935635.1 Sedimentisphaerales bacterium | reverse complement strand
TTGAAACCACCCTTTCGATATCATAGCCTTCATTGTCATAGACGCCATTATCCATATTGATAAAGACGCCGGAAGTGTCCTGGGTAAGAGGTTTGTAGACCATTTCAAACCAGATGGTTTTGGAGGCATTCTGCTGGGGATTATTGGGTACATAAATGGATGCAAACAAGGATTTGCCCTGCCATACACCATTCGATAAATCCAATGCAGTGCCGGTGAAATCAACAAACGGCCCCCCCGCATCCTCATCGACATAAGGATTATAGGATGCACTCGGTGTTGACGGGATACCGTTAGTGAAATCCCATTCCTGCCACGTGCTGCCAGCCGCTCCTCGATCCCAAGTCATCAAACCACTATCGATATAGGTCGGCGTCGCCTGAGCAATTGCACATGCACAAAGCATCGCGATTGCTGCTCTTGCAAAAGTTTTCTCCATGTTTCACCTCACAAATAAAATTCCGTTTTCTCCACTCTAGAAAAATTGTCCGAATCCCCTCAGAATCCAGCACATTATGAGTATATAAAAATTCGCATACTGAGTCAATCCAAAAGTCTTACCTATAAGAAATTAGGTAAAAATACCGATATCAAATCCAGCTTATTGTATCGCTAATTAGTTTTGTAAAAGAATTATTAACACATATTACCAATTATTAAGACTTGATTAATATTTTCGCCTAAAATATCCCACAATCCCTACACCAAAAACAGCCAAAACTACCGCACCAGGGGCAGGAACCACGTGGGACAGGGTATCAATAGATACGAACTGAATCTGGGCATCTCCCCATAAAAGATTAAATGTAAACCACTCTGCGGAAGGGCTTGGCTTGACCGTCCATCCAATAGTCATTACTTTCCAGCCGGTCGCTATATTTTGTATTTCTGGATCATAACTAAGAGTTACACCATCAGAGGTTGGATTACCAAAACCATCGTATCCTGTATAAACTTCTACTCCTTCATAACTATCATCATAATATGGTGTTACAGTTCCCTGATATATCACCTCAAACCATATAGCCTTCTCTGTGGAAATAGCATTGGTAACTTGAATGGAAAAACCCAATCCGACATAATTGTCATCAATATCGTATAGATCATTAACGATGGCAAAAGGGCCATATTTCGATGTGTTCCCCTGGTTATAGATATTGTAATATTGGTCCGGATACTTAATCATATCTGATGTTGTATTAAAAGTCCAATCCTGCCAGGTACTGCCGGGGGCGCCTAAATTCCACTGGGGATAACCATCAAAGCCCACCACATTGCCATTAAGATATGAGGGAGTCACTGTTCTTGCGGCGAGAGAAAGAGTTGAGACCATGACCCCTAACAACACAATTCCGACCCACTTGTTATTCATTTCGATGCCCTCCAAAAATGTTGTTTTTCGTGCTTATTCGACCCACTTGTAATTTTTATATTACAAAGCTGTGAACTTAGTCAAGATAATTTATCGTTTTTCTTGGGAAAGTCCCAGTTCGACCATCACCTTCTGCAGGTCGTCCCAGACGCGTTTTCGGTTGTCCGGGGTATAGTTTCGCAAGAGGTAAGCCGGGTGGTAAGTGGGCATCAGCTTAGCCGGAGGCACTTCATCAGAAAAAACGTATTCATGAAACTGGCCGCGTAATTGTCCGATGGGCTTGTCTGTATCCAAGAGTGTTTTGGCGGCATGGGCCCCGAGTGCTACAATTATTTCCGGACGAATGGCCTCCAGTTGTTTTTTTAGATAAGGCATGCAATTGTAAATTTCGTCCGGCCTGGGATCACGATTTCCAGGCGGACGGCATTTCAGGATATTGCAAATAAAGACATCCCGCCGCTGCAAACCCATTGCGTTAATCATTTTTTCCAGCAACTGACCCGCCCTGCCGACAAAAGGGATGCCTTGCTGGTCTTCGTCGGCACCTGGAGCCTCGCCCACAAAAACGAGCTTCGCGGTCGGATTTCCATCTCCGGGGACAGGATTAAGCCGGGTGGCACTGATTTCACATTTGCGACAAGCTCGCACCTGTTTTGCTATCGCATTCAGTGTCGCCTGAGCATCGGTTTCCGCTGCTCCAGGACTGGCTGGAGACGAGGCAACCGTTTTTTTCTTTGTTTTCAAAGCAAAATCCCCGGTAAAAAACTGTTCCATTTCGACCAACTGGCCGGCTATTTTTTTGGGATCCACATTCATTTCCTGTCAAAATCCGCAGACTGTCATGCGTTTGCCGCGGTCGAATCCGCAGCCGCGGGCTAAAACTTCGACATAGTTTACGCGGTTTTGAAGAAACATACAAGCTTCTGACTTAAAACATCCGCCATCAGCATCAGATTCTGGCGGTGGGTGTCATAGACATACACCACATGCTGATATTTCTGGGCATCGGGCAGCAGTTCCCGCAGCAGGCTTTCGCGGCTTTCCAGAAGGTGTTTATGCAGCACCACGTCCGGCTTTTCGCAGAACAGGGCCACATAGAAAATCTCCTCTTCCACAAGATCCTGGAAGAAATGACTGCCGTAGGACAGTTCCGGCATCAGGTTGCCGCCGGGATAGGAGATTTCGCACAAGACCGACATCTGGCTGATTTCGGAGAATCGTACCGGCACACCCAGCGACGGGGTGGAGGTCCCCCACCGTCCCGGCCCCATCAAAAGCGTCGTATCTTTATCCCGATTGCATATCTGCCGGTTGAGTTTGCCGACCAGCCGGGCCACATCATATTTTCCCTGCTGAGAAAGCTGGATATAAGCTGACGGATCAATCAGAATAATCCGATCTATCGGCTGGGCGATACAGCCGCCCATAAAGCCGCCCTGACTCTGGAACAGAATCTGCTCGGCAGGCAGGGATTCTGGAATCTGGACCCTGGCTCCGAATCCGCGGGTCTGCAGGGGGCGACATTGCAGGAGATTCAACTGGGCCGGCCGGTCAATCGCCTGATTATAGGTAAACTCGATATCCACGGGGTAATCGTAAATCCGCTGCAGGGTATCCATCAGCCGCCGCATCAGGGGGACAAAATCCGTCTCGGTCAGCAATCGGTCAAAGGTCATAATCCATGAGGGCGGTCCTTCCATTTCAAGCTGTTTCATGCGTCGGGCGGCCTCTTCATCTTCGACAGCAAACAAATCCACATTCCAGTCGGGCTTTTCGGCCAGATAGCGATTGATGGGAATCGGTTCAAGTGTATTTTGCGGGATATTCAGGACATCCATAAACCGCTGGGAAAACTGACGAATATTGTCCATGCACGATTGCGGGCGCAGCAGCGGATAATCCATCGCCACCAGCCGGGGGTAATCATCATCCGGCCGATCCACGGCACGGGTGCCCAGCCCGGCAACGATGCGCAGCATTCCTGCGGCCGGGTCCAGGTCCTTGTTCCATACGAAGGTATTATACGAAACCCCCACACCCGCCATATCCGGATAGAAATACGGGCCGTGATGGGTCCCTGAAACACGCTGAACCAGCAGCGCCATCTGTTCGTCCAGCTGGTCCAGCCCCCGCTGCAGACGATAGGTCAGGGCATCCTCGCTCATGGTGCTGGCGTAAATGGTCCGCACCGCATTTTCAAACTGCTCATAACGGTCTTCCGGGTCGCCCTGATTGACCAGAAACAGGCTTTCGTATTTGCCGGCAAAAGCGTTGCCGAAGCTGTCTTCCAGAAGACTGCTGGAACGAATGATAATCGGGGACTGGCCGAAATATTCAATCATTTCCTGAAACTGTTCGCGAAGTTCATTGGAGAACTTGCCCTTGCGCAATCCCTGAGCCAGCGGTTCGGCCTTTGTAAAGTATCCTTCCGGCGTTTTTTGCTCCATGCGGAGTTTCCAGAGGCCGTTCTGGACGATATAGGAATGAAAAATATCCGAGCCGATATAAAACGAGTCATGCTTTTCGAGCCGCTGACGCCAGTCGAAGTCCGTATCCTGCTGGAGAATCTTACGGGCCAGGAGCATACCCACGGCCTTGCCGCCGATATAACCGGTGCCGATCAGGCGGGCCTTGACATCCAGCAAATCCCGCAGTGAGAAATAGCGTCTGACCAGCGTGAGCATCCGGTCTTCACGGCACATCATGATGCGGCACAGCTTATCGACCGCCTGTTCCTGCTGGGTCTGCATTGTCGGGTCATTGAGCATCTCCTCGGCCTGCAGAAACACTTGATCCCAGTAATCCAGTTTGCGCCGGGTTGCGGCCCGGGCCTGGTCGGAGATATAGGAAAACAGACGGGCCGCATCAACACTGTTGGTCACCGGCGTCATGCGGTCCAGCTCATCCCGATGAGGCAGAAACATCGTCGGCGAATAGCGGTTCCAGACCTTCAGCGGATGAATATAGACTGTGCCCTCGACATGATAGACATCCAGCAGCAGCTGGGTTGTACCGCGAATGCGGGCAACGGTCTGAAACGAGTGATAATTGCGCAGCAGGGCAAAATAGGCAATGGTATCCAGTTCATACAGATAAGGACAGGTAACCATGAAGAAATTGCCGACCATCAGATCCGTCGCCCAGGATGTCAGCAGGTCCGACAGGCTGTCAAAGACATAAAAGGCGCCTTTGCCCTGCTGAGAAATGATGGTATGAACCTGGGTGGAAAACGTCTCGAATCCCGTATCCGCATCCAGCTCAATGATGGTCAGGCCGGGCTGCGGTTCCAGCAGCGGTTCATGCTGGGCGAACCGCACATAAATCATCTTGCGATTTTCCCGGATGGCCCGCTGCACATAGGGAATTACAAGCTGTTTGTACTGAATGAGGTCATCGACCTGCCAGACGACGTTATCACCATACTGAAACCGGCCCAGCATGTCATCCAAATGATTAAGTCCGGAACTGGGATAAGGAAATCGATCCATACTATAGTCCCTGCAAGGGTTTTATTGGCACCGTACTTGTTTTTCTTCACACGGCATAATAAAGAATCCCCTCACCATACGGCAAGGGGATTCCCGTAAATATCAATAAATTTGTAAATCCTGAAAGGCTGGATTAGACCACACCCTGAGCCATCATCGCCTTGGCGACTTTCAGGAAGCCGGCGATATTGGCACCGGCCACGAGGTTGCCCTTGGCGCCGTAGGTATCGGAGGCCTTGACGCACTGATCATAGATGGCGTTCATAATCATTTTCAGGCGATTGTCCACTTCGTCAAAGGTCCAGCTCAACCGCATGGAGTTCTGGCACATTTCCAGAGCACTGGTGGCCACACCGCCGGCATTGGCCGCTTTGGCCGGGCCGAAGGACACGCCGTTGTCCAGGAAGACTTCAATGGCTTCGGGGGTCGAGGGCATGTTGGCGCCTTCGCCGACGGCAATGCATTTATTCTTGACCAGGGCCTTGGCGCCGGCTTCATCGAGTTCGTTCTGGGTGGCCGACGGCAATGCGATATCGCAGGGGACGGTCCAGATGCCATGCCAGTTATCAAAGTACTGGGCACCCTTGCGTTCGTCTGCATACTGTTTAATGCGGCCCCGTTCGATTTCTTTGATGCGTTTGACCAACTGTATGTCAACGCCGGCTTCATCCACGATATAGCCGTTGCTGTCGGACATGGCAATCACTTTGGCACCCAGTTCGGTGGCCTTCTGATGGGCATAAATGGCCACATTGCCTGAACCGGAGACAACCACTCTCTTGCCCTTCCAGTCGGTACCGCGATCCTGAAGCATCCGGGTGACAAAATACACCAGGCCGTAACCGGTGGCTTCGGTGCGTACCAGCGAGCCGCCGAAATCCAGCCCCTTGCCGGTCAGTACGCCGGTAAAGACGTTGGCAAGCTTTTTGTACTGGCCGAACATATAGCCGACTTCTCTGCCGCCCACACCGATATCGCCGGCCGGGACATCCGTATCGGAACCAATGTGACGAAACAGCTCGCTCATAAATGCCTGGCAGAACCGCATGACTTCAGTGTCGGATTTGCCTTTGGGATCGAAATCGCTGCCGCCTTTGCCGCCGCCGATGGGGGTGGTGGTCAGAGCATTTTTGAAAATCTGCTCAAAGCCAAGAAACTTAATGATACCAAGGTAAACGGACGGATGAAAACGAATACCGCCCTTGTAAGGCCCGATGGCGCTGTTAAACTGGACGCGGAAACCACGATTGACCTGAACCTGGCCTTTATCATCAACCCAGGGGACGCGAAACATCAACTGTCGTTCCGGCTCAACAATGCGCTCCAGGACTTTGGCTTTTGCAAATTCAGGATTCTTGTCAATCACCGGCTGAATAGTCTCTGCGACCTCACGAACAGCCTGATGGAACTCGACTTCTCCCGGATTACGGGAAATCACCTGTTCCATGATACTGTTCACGTACTGTTTTGACATGTTTTGTTTCCTTTCAAGAATGAATTTTTGGGTTCTTGCGTTTTATTTCAGGATTCGCGAGCCCCTCACGGTTCCGCAAATCATCGTTCAAGGGATTGAAACTAATACTTTACAAATTATAATTTCTACTTATAATAGATTACATGAATAACGCAAATAAACTCCTGTAATACTTACCATAAGATATATTAATGAACCTTGAAACGGCCAAATTGTTCTGCGATTTAGTGGAATTAAAAAATTTTTCCCGGGCTGCTGAGCTGCATGGTGTCAGCCAGTCTGCGGTATCTCAACAAATCGCCCAGATTGAAATGGACCACAAAATCCAGCTGTTTGATCGAAAAAAACGACCTGTTGAGTTGACAACATCAGGAGAGCTGTTTTATCGTGCCTGTAAGGACATTCTGGAGCGATATAATCGGTTGAGCAATGAACTGTCCCAGTTAAATCAGACCACCTGTTCTATCCATCTGGCCGCGATTTTCAGCATCGGAATGCACACCCTGCAGCCTTATATCAAGAAATTTATGGCCATTTATCCGGATGTCAATTTATCCATAGAATACGAAAATGCCAAGGATATTTACGAAAAACTGCTTCGGGGAAGTATTGATATTGGCGTGGTAGCCCTGCCCCGCAGAGATCGAAACATCCAGAATTTCCCATTTGAAAATGAGCCTTTACTCATGGTTTGCTCGCCAGACCATCCTTTTTCATCAGAAACAGAAGTTGAAATCCATCGTCTTCAGGGGGAAAAATTCATTGCTTTTGCTTCAGATGTGCCGACACGCAGCCTGATTGACTCCATTTTAACCCGTTACGGCATCAACGTTCGGGTCATTATGGAGTTTGATAATATTGAAACCATCAAACGTGCCGTGGAAATCAACTCGGGCATCAGCATTTTACCTAAGTCCTCGCTGCGTATGGAGTTATCCGGCGGCTCATTAAAAGCTATCCCCTTTGCCAACGAAATGTTTTACCGCCCCACCGGGATTATCGTCCGCAAAGATCGAACCCTCAGCAAGGCCGCACGGTATTTGATTGAGCTGATGCGTAAGGATTTCGAGGCGGATGTATGACCATAGAGGCGGTCATTTTTGATCTGGATGGAACATTAACTGTGCCATTTCTGGATTTTGACCAGATTCGTCGTGAAATTGGTCTTCCAGATGGTATGAGTGTCTTGGAAGGGATTGCCGCGATGACACCAGCCCAGCGGCAGAAAGCCGAATCCATCCTGCTTGAGCATGAAAGTCGGGCGGCTCAAAACAGTAAATTGAATGATGGGGCAATTGAGATTCTGGATAGCCTTCGTCGACGTAATCTTCCCATCGGTCTGCTGACCCGTAATTTGCGAAAAAATGTGATGCTGGTGGTCGAACTGCATGGCCTGCATTTTGATGCTATTGTGGACCGGCTGGATGGACCGGTGAAACCGGATGGTTTCGGGGTGCGTCATTTATGTGAGCGATTTGGAGTCTGTGCGGCTAAAACGCTGGTTGTCGGAGACTTCAAACACGACCTGGAATGTGCCAAAAATGCCGGCGCGATTGCGGTCCTGATTCGAACCCATCATCAGGCCGACCAATTTGCATCCCTGGCGGATTTTACCATTGACCGGCTGGATGAGATTCTTACAATTATCGACACAATAGAAAACCAAACAAGGATGATGGAATGAAAAAACGTACCTGGTATTCAGTCATTGCTCTGTGTGCACTGAGTCTTTCCGCGGCTGTGTCTGCAGAACAGGCCAATACTCCTGCGGCCGTGCCGGAGGTGGCCACTGCGGTTCAAGTCGCCGATCCCAACGCAATTGACCCGGCCAGCCCGCTGGGACAATTGCTGGAAAAAATCAACCATGCCGCCAAGGAGCTGAAAAGCTGCAAGGCAACGGTGGAGTATCTGTTTATTCATGAGCCGGAACTGCTGGACAGCCGGACCCTTCGACGAGGCACACTGCTGTATCAGAAAACCGACAAAGGCTCAAAGATGCGGCTGAATTTCGACACTGTCAAACAGGATGACGTCGAGGAACAGAAAAAACAGGAGCAGTATTTTTTTGACGGCGTATGGCTGACCAAAATCGACTTCACGCTTCGGCAGATTGATCAGTATCAGCAGGCCCCTGTCGATAAGCCAGTCGGAGTGTTCGATTACATCAGCCACAACTTTCCGATTGTGGGCTTTTCGGGTGCAGAGACGCTGCAGAAACAATTTGTCATCACGCTGGTCCCTCCTGCCAAAGATGAAAAGAAGCTGCACCATCTGCTGCTGAAGGTCAGGCCCGATTCGGTCTATAAAGACGATTACACCCAGATTGATTTGTGGATTGACAGTGAATTGTATCTGCCGGTGAGGATGCTGTCGGTATCCACGCAGGGCGACATCTATGACCTGGTGTTGTCCAAGCCGGAATTGAACAAGCCGCTATCCGAGAAATTGTTTGTCATTGACGCCCCGGCTGATTTCAGCAAAAACATCAAAACACTTGACGACAAAGACGGAAAGGATTCAGCATGGCCACAGGAATTGTGATTTATTACACGCGCAGCGGCAACACCAAAACCATGGCACAGGCTTTCGCTGATGCAATGACACAGGCGGGGTTGCCTACCCAATGCAAAAGTGTGGCTGAAACCAAGGTTGCCGATGTTGTCGCGGCGGATGCGATTGTGGTCGGTTCGCCGGCTTATTATGGCAGGCCGGCCGCTCAGATCGCCGCTTTTTTCGATGAAACCGTCAGCAAGCACGGCAAGCTTGACGGGAAGGTCGGGGCGGCATTTGCCAGTTCAGCCAACATCGCCGGCGGCAACGAAACCACCATTCTGGAGATTGTTCATACCATGCTGATCCATGGTATGGCAGTCCAGGGAGACCCACAGGGGGACCATTACGGACCCGTCTCCATTGGCAAACCGGACGAACGGGTACTGGCCCAATGTGCCAGACGCGGCAAACGCGTTGCGGAGTTGACATTGAAGCTGTTTGGATAAAATGCCTGTCTAAAAAAGTCTGCCGGCGTTACATCCATCGGCATTTAATCTTCGATGAAGGAGTTAAATCATGATGCATCGCGTTATGCAGTC
>JAFGQP010000116.1 GCA_016935635.1 Sedimentisphaerales bacterium | reverse complement strand
TCTCCAGATTGGTCGCGGCTGCGGCAATCTCCTGGCTTATGGTGTTTTCGATCTGGACAGCGATGGTGACAACAAACTGCTTGCGCAGGGACGATATACAGATAATATGCTCCAGAACCTGGATGTGGCCAACATTACCGAGGATGTCGCGCATTCCTGGTACAGTTCACCCAGTGGACTGAATCCCGGCAAAGGACTCACGGAAGCCGCTTACGATAAAGTCGGAGCCTATAGCTGGATCAAAGCCCCGCGTTATGACGGCAAAGCTCACGAAGTCGGCCCTCTGGCCCGCATGTGGGTCAATGGTGATTATCGCAATGGAATCTCGGTTATTGACAGGCTGGCGGCACGAGCATGGGAAACCAAAAAGGTCGCCGACGCCATGGTCGGCTGGCTGAATGAACTGATCATCGGCGGATCGACATTCAGTTATAAACGCACCCCCGAATCTGCGTCCGGAATCGGCCTGACGGAAGCGCCACGCGGTGCTCTGGGACACTGGGTTGATATTACCAACAGCCGTATCAGCCGCTATCAGGTCATTACCCCGACGGCCTGGAATTGTTCCCCGATGGATGATTCCGGCCAGAACGGACCTGTCGAGCAGGCCCTGATCGGCACACCGGTCGCGGATCTCCGCCAGCCAATTGAGGTATTGCGGGTCATTCATTCGTTTGATCCCTGCCTGGCTTGTTCCGTGCATCTGGTACGGCCGGACAATAAAAAAGTAGAAACCGTCGTTGAAGTGGCATCCGCCAGATAGCTGCCTCTGATTTCAAAATACACACGAATGACACATACTCGCACACCGATTCTGGTCCTGGGCATCGGCAACATCCTGCTTCGGGATGAGGGGATCGGTGTGCGTGTTATTGAAGCACTTGGGCAGCAGCAATTGCCGGATCAGGTCGAATTGGTAGATGGAGGCACAGCGGGAGCAGATTTACTCGATATCCTGTCGGATCGCCAGGTTGTAATTATCGTTGATGCTGCCGTATTTGATGCTCCTCCAGGCACCCTGCTTAAGTTTTCGTCGAACGACCTTTTGCCTCCATCGCAAACCGCGTTATCGTTGCACGACCTGGATATCGTTCAAACCCTGGCCATGACACGTCTGCTGAAATGCCCTCCCGCAAAAGTAATCTTTTTGGGAATTGTTCCGGAGATCATAGAACCAGGCCTGGAATTGTCCCAAACATTGCAGGAAAAACTGGCTCACTATATACAATCTATTTTTCAGGAATTAAATGCTCTCATCACATAACATGCTATTTATTAGCTGTTATTGACAGATAACGGGTCTTTGAACCGAAAACGCCGCTGTTGCTGGTTGGCCAGGGTCTGGGCCTGCTCCAGGAGGGCATAAAACACACTTTCAAAGAGCTGCCAGGGGCGATGTTGATTGACATAGGCTAGCGTCGAGCGGTATGGAGCCTCTTTCATTCCCACATGAGCCAGCTTTCCCATCGCCGTCGATAGCCCGCCTCAAATCTCCCGCAAGGAGTCGGCTCCGGCCAATTGGCAAAAGACCTTCGACACAAACTGGTCCCAGCAACGAAAGCCCTTGGCCCCTTTTTCTGCATCCCGGAGATACTTTATATTCACTTTTCAATTTTTATGTTGGACAAGAATGTTTTCAAGTATAATCATGAAAAACCTAGTCATGAAAAACCTGTTATCCGCCGTCTGGAAAAACTCCTGGCGGCTTATAATCGGTCAGTTTGAGTAAAATTACATATCAAAACCAGACAGGCATTAACCATTATATAATCTGGTTCGATGTTTTCTTTTTAGAGCGATATGTGGAGATTTCAAAGATATGCCGATAAGATATCTGGAGGACAATGAAATGATAAGATGCCTTAGTATGTTTGTTGTAAGACTTCCAGTACATGATACTGAGGGAATCTGGTTTGTATGTAGTGTTCTATTTATAATTGAAGTTTCTTGCATGCTAACCATGTTTGGTTATCATTTTGTATTGAAACATCGAAACCATATTCTCCGTAGCCATGAGGAGCCAGCTAATTCTCCCCCTGAATCCAAGTCAAATATTTCGGATGCACCCTCTATCAAGACTGAGGAAAACTATGACAGTGAATAGTATAGGTATTGAGTTGTGAGTATCATATCAAAAAAACCTCTGCGGCGGAGTGAAAGAGGTAAGGAGAACAGCTTTCGGGGTCGGAAGCCGCAGACAGCATAAGGAATGTTTGATTTTAGTTCTTTATCGGGACATATCTCGAATCACATGCCGTATATTTTGAATGCGACTTTTAAATGATGGATGTGTGGAAAAATACTGCCCCAACAATGGGTTTGTCTGTAACGGCTCCAGGGAGGAGAAAAGGTCAATCGCTCTGATTGGGTCATAACCAGCCGCTTGAGCTAACCGTACAGCAAATGTGTCGGCATTGAATTCATTGTCCTGGGAATAAGCCCGCTCAAGAAATAATCTTCCCAATTGACCCAGTGATCCTTTTGTCGCAGCTTGCAGATGCCCTCCTCGCATGACTACCTGAATCAATGCATGGGTCAGCATCCTCTCCATGACATGCCCCTCTATGACATGGGCCATCTCATGAGCCATAATGAACGCCAACGGGTCGGCACTACCGCCGCAATGTTCGACCATCGAATCACTGATAAAAACAAATCCTCCCGGCAGACAAAACGCTTGAGGCTCGGATGCACAAATCACTTCATAGGAAAAGGTGCGTCGATTATTCTTCAGAGATTTTATTAAAGGATGTGCAATGTCTTTAAGTTTTGGGGTGATATCTGGACATGTCTTAAATTGCTTGTAGATTTGTTGTGCCAGATCAGCCCCTACAGCGTATTCAGCCTTAATTACTTCGGCCTCAGGGGCTGTAGCGGACAGGTAGGCCCATTTAGCCGTGCGAATCTTTGGCCCTGCCAGTTTGCCTAAATTATAAAATAGTCCACTCATTCTAATGGATCACAGATTAAATATGCCTTTATTTCGTGCAACCGTCACCACTTTCATAAGGATACAAACACATTGTTTCGGAACCGCAGATACCTCAGGCAAAGCCTTATATTCTGACTATATTAATGTATCGGGGATAGGCCATTTGGCAAATGTTTTTTTTCTTTTCCCCAGAGGAGGGTCGGCAGACTTTGCTTCAAGAAATCCGCCTGTGCTCATAAAAGGCTTGAAAACCAGGATTTTCAGGATATGATGAGGGGTGAGATCAGCCTTGTAAACTGGTCTTCGTTCTAGAGAATTTAACCTTCAAAGGAGTAGTGCCATGGCAAAGACTGCCAAACCAGCAACAAAAAGTGAGATTTTAGCCAATATCGCAAAGGCCACAGACTTGTCTCGTAAACAGGTGACATCGGTATTCGATGCCCTTGCCGTTCAGATTAAGGCTGCTATGGGTAAAAAGGGGCCAGGTGTCTTTGCATTGCCAGGATTGCTGAAAATCATGGTTATCCATAAGCCCGCCACCCCCAAACATAAGGGTATCAATCCATTTACCAAGCAGGAGCAGGTCTTTGCTGCCAAGCCCGCTCGAAAAGTGATCAAGGTTCGTCCCCTCAAGGCCCTTAAAGACATGGCCAAGTAAGAATTTTAATGTCATAAAAATGTACAGGGCGTTCCATAGCAACATCATGGTACGCCCTTGTTTTTTTCAGACAATGATTTTCTATTTCGATGGCAAATAGAAGTACTTATGTTGAGATAATATTTTCCTCATAACATCTATGTTGCGCCTGTTTGATATCAAGCTTCATCAATGAGGACTTGAAACACCTACTTTATACTGGTTTCGAATGAGTCGGATGTCTAAATCTGCTCAGTTTTCCCCTTTGGAATTTGAATATAAAAGGTAGTCCCTTCCCCCTGTTTGGAAACAAACCATACTTTTCCGTGGAGATATTTTTCAGTAAAGAGCTTGATGCTATAAGTCCCAATGCCTCGATCCGGACTTTTGGTGGAAAAAGATTTTCTGAAGATATGACTTTGAACCTCTTCCGGAATATAGCAGGTATTGTGAATTTCAAACAGAACGGAATGGTCTTGGACTTTATAACTCAATTCGACCGATTCTCCTTCTTTGACCGCTTCCAGTGCATTTTTGACAGCATTGACAATGACTCGCTTCAATAACCGTTCATCACTGGTAAACCAAATCTCTTCAGGGTTATCATGGATCATCATGTGCCGTTTTTTGAATAAATCATTCCTCTCCAGGAGTCCCCGAACACCCGTGAGGAGTTCTTTGGCATTGAGATGTTTTTGATGCACCGATAATTCATTATTCTCAGCGGAAACCAGATCCTTTTGATATTTAATCAGTTCAACCAGGTCATTGGCACCATTGGACAAATAGGGCAGAACATCGGCTAATTCGCTGGCATTTTCCCGAACCAGCTCCGGAAGCATATTGGCAAAGCCCTGCATGGAACCAGCCAGATTCATAATGTCATGGAAGAAAAGACGTTCCAGCATCCTTTTGTTCTTTTCATCGCTGATATCCACTATCGATACCGCATCAAATGTCTCACCCCCAATGTCAATCAGGCCTGCTTTAACCCGCAGATTCAATGCATCATTATTGGTGGTCAGGATCATACACTCCTTCTCGGACTGCTTTCCATTCAAACTCTCAAGAATTGCCAGCAAAGCTCCACAGGTCTGGCATTCTTTGGCCGTACCACAACCGTTTTCTCCCAGTACAGCATTGACACAGCTAAAGACTTCGCCGGGCCTGAGGCCAAGAAGATCGTCCATGCCCTCTTTTTTTAAGGCATCTAACAGACATCGATTTGCCCATATAATTTGTCGATTATTATTTAAGATCAGCACAATATGGGGCATGGTGTCGAGAAGGGATGTCAGGCTGGTATTCGAACAGACTTTTTCCCGTTGTTGTGCTATTTCTTTGGCATCACTGCGTTTAGAGATAATATCTGTCCAATATACTGCTTCGTTCATCTGCCTACCTCTAAAAATATCTGACAATTACATAAACCCAATTGTGACTCCATATTACCCATTTCCGCAGAAGATGCAATGGTGGAAACTACGTATTTTTTAGAACATGCTGGATTATTTGTGTAATCATCTAAGAAGTACTCGATTTGTGTTAAAAAAGAGCAGGCAAAAGAGAGTATTTCTATAGACATAAATACTCGATGGTCGAAAAAATAGTATGGTTTTGTAGCAAATTATAAATAAGACGTGCAGTATCTGATTTCATAGGAAATCCCATCCGGAGGTGAGACGTCTATGGCAGTGCGTACCATCGTAGTCGATGACCATGAAATTATGCGGGAGGGTATTGGGGCCTTGCTTCGCAAGTGCGAGAATATCGAACTGGTTGGGCAGGCCGGAGATGGCCGCTCCGCAGTTGAGCTGGTCCAAGAGTTACGGCCTGATCTGGTGATTATGGATATCGGTATGCCTAAATTGAATGGCATCGATGCAACTCGACAGATGATTCAACTGCTTCCCGATATCAAGGTCATGGCCCTGTCGGCTCATGCAGACAATCAGATTATTTCTCAGATGTTTCTAGCCGGAGCAAGAGGATATATGCACAAGGAATCGACCTTTTCTGAAATGAGAGATGGCATTACGGCCATACTTGAGGGAAAGACTTTTCTGTGCAGTCGTATTTCCAAGATCATCTTTTCCGATTACGTCAACTTGATCATGAATCCTGACTCCGTTGAAACAGATGGATTAACTCTGCGGGAACGGGAAGTCTTGCAGCTGGTTGCAGAGGGCAATTCCAGTAAAGAGATTGCTAAACAATTGAAACTCAGCCCCAAAACGATAGAAACGCACCGTGAGAATATCATGAATAAATTGAAAATCCACACCATTCCCGGATTAACCAAGTATGCCGTTCAAAAAGGACTGACAACTGTGTAAATGCTCTTTTATGAGAATTTCTTGGTGTTAATTTGATCGTTAATAATTGTTGTCATTTAACAGAGAGAACCATTGATTAAAAAATATTTCGCCTTATCTCTAGAAAAAGGACGTTTGTATGGAAGATGAAAGATTTTGGCTGCTTCTAAAAGAACGGGCTTTGGAATCGACAGCTGAAGGCGTGGTCATCTCTGACTGTATGCAGGAGGGCATGCCGATTATCTATGTCAATAAGGCTTTTACGGCAGTGACCGGGTATGAAGCCGATGAAGTCATTGGACGCAACTGCCGTTTTCTTCAGGGACCAGATTCCGACCCGGCAGCCAAGTTAAGCATTCGTAAGGCACTATCCGATAAAAGTTCATGCATAGTCGAAATTCTCAATTACAGGAAAGATGGTACGCCATTTTGGAACCGACTATCGATAACACCTGTGCAAAATGACCTTAGACAGACAACGCATTATATTGGAGTCCAGTCTGATGTCACGCGCCGGCGTCTGGCTGAGGAGTCACTTCATAAAGCCAACCTTCAGCTCAAAAGAGATTTGCAGGCGGCCGCAGAGATCCAACAGGCCCAACTTCCAAAAGAATTGCCAGATATTGAAGGGTATCGGTTTGCCTGGCGGTTTCGGCCGTGTGAGGAACTGGCTGGCGATACGCTGAATATTTTTTGCCTTGATGATACGCATGTGGTTGTTTATGTACTTGATGTCTGCGGACACGGAGTCAGGGCCTCGC
The DNA here is from genome assembly GCA_016935635.1 of Sedimentisphaerales bacterium. Lineage (GTDB taxonomy): Bacteria > Planctomycetota > Phycisphaerae > Sedimentisphaerales > Anaerohalosphaeraceae > Anaeroglomus. The sequence goes on along the minus strand of JAFGQP010000116.1, from coordinate 4,795 downwards.
TGCAATCGTTTGCTTTGAATCAAGACTTGCGACCTCTTCAGAATGGTCCAAGCCTGCTCTCACCAGAAGAGGTCTTCGCACGGCTGAATGTAAAATATCCTATGGATATGCAAACGGGAATGTATTTTACAATCTTGTATGGTATATTGGATACCCAAACAGGAGACTTTACATTTTCTTCGGCCGGACATCCCGGCCCGATTTTGATACGGCAAGAACAGGATCCACGGTTCATCGAAACACGGAGTTTCCCAATTGGGATCAGCCCTAAGGCGGAGTATGCCTCGCAAACGATCAAGCTTATACCCCAGGACAAACTGATTCTATATACTGACGGTGTGGTCGAAGCTTTTAACGCAGCAGACGAACCTTTTGGTGAGGATCGTCTGTTGAAAATTCTTCTTCGCAACAGGAATGCAGCTGTTGAAGGAATGATGCAAACAGTTTTAAGGTCGCTGGATAACTGGGCGTGCCATGTCAACCTGAGAGATGATGTGTCGCTGGTTGGAATTGAAGCTCTTTAAAATTTGGGAGGTGGTATCCTGACTCCATTGAAACGGGACGAGATGACCAGGTTCCTAAAGATTCCTTACACCATCCATTTCTTATCAAAGTCAACCAGGCCAAACAGGATCGCAGCTATGCGTGCTGAACTGCATGAAAATATTTGTCAATAATGCAATCCTATTTTCTTCTCACTGCAATCAGACAAAGTCCGCCCATGATAAGAAAAGACAGTGAAATTGGCTCTGGAATAATTTGGTCTGCTCCCTCTGTTGGAGAGATTAAAAGAGACAGGATCACTCCTTCAGTCGGCCAGGCAGTCGGATCATCCATATGAATTTCATAACCGATTTCAAAGATCCAGTCGCCATGAACCCTGTTTCCTGCAGATAACAATCCGATGTCCATCGATGCCGTGGCGGTATTGTTCCCGACGGCTGTTGATAAAAGCTCTGCATTGAAAAATTTATACGAAATACTATCGTAAACCATGGGACTAAACCAGAGTTCAAAAGATTCTGCTTGCGGATTGTCATAGCCTCCGACTTTCAGCAGTGCAACATCCATTTGGAATGCATCATAGGCGCTGAAGTCTGCAAAGACAAGCGAACCTGCCCCGCCGAAGACCGACGACCCAAAAAACATCTGAGAATCAGCGCCACCATTGCCCTGGAAATAAATATCAAATTCTACTCCATTACCCGAAAGCCTTTTTTCTATGACTTGTGCGGTTAAAGCTTCAGATGAATGATCATAGTCCAGGCTCATCAGCGCAGATTGACTTAACGTTACAGCAGAGGCGTGTGCGGCTGCCGCAACAAGAGTTGACATCAGTAATACGATTATTATCTTCTGAAACATATTCACTGACTCCTTACTCAAACAGTTAATAAGCAGGGTCTGCCATCCCCAATATGGAGATGGCATCGTTCCATATTTAGTTCCAATGATCAAGCCAATGCTCACAGAGTATCAGTACATCCTCAATATTCACATGACTGTCACGGTTCACATCTCCCCCACCGCACCAGACAGGGGCACTGCAATCATGGAACGTCCAGTTCTGGGAAATAAAAGCCAGGTCCATGAAATTCACGATTTCATCATGATTGATATCCCACGGCTCAAGCGTGCGTATCCATGCGCTTTTGTAAATCGAAGCCCCCTGAATTCCTTCAGAGGAGACAACACCACTGGTTTTCATGCGCAGCTCATAACGACCCGCAGGAGCCGTCAGATAAGCCAGCCCGCTGATTCTGAAAGACCTGCTTGACAGCGGTTGAATGGCCACTGGGAAAGTGATTAAGTTACTGCCATAGTTCCGTGTCAATTCCATATCGGTCCAGTCTAATGAAGCCGGATCGACAGGCGTATCAAACGTAACATCCGCAGTCGCCACCGGATCGGCTTTGAGCAGAATTGTTTCAATTTTCAACGGATTCTGGACCGTCGTATAGGTCAGCGTATATACGCCGGTGCTGTCGGTGTCAAACAGATGCAGCAGTCGTTGTCGATAATGCGGCTTGTCCAGCGGCCTCACGACGCGATCCGTTGTCCAGGCGTTATAGTCAGGCATGATAATCTTGCCGTCGCTTCGGACCACAGAGGCCAGTACCAGGCCTTCTTCGGCAGGATTGGTGATCTGAATATAAATATTGCCATCCAGCGGGGCTGCTGTCAATTGAATTTGGAGATCCTCTCTGGATGCAAAACCATCCACGCGGGCATCAGTTACAGTATGGACGGGATCAATCAATCCATTGCTTGTATAGAGGGTGTCAGGAATGGCGTTGGCATCCGCAAGATCATTGACGAGGAAATCAACCACCCTGTCATCGACCGGCTCATCCATGCGTACACAGTGAATGAGCTCATGAACTTCTACGTTCTGGATTAAACTCAATCTTGAATCGCCAAGACCGTTGATGTGCTCAAAAGAGGCACTGTATGAAACAAATTCCCCTTGCAGCGGCGAGACCATCTGCCATCGTGCAATCGTTCTGCCGCCCGGATTGATGTCGCCCATATTCACGGTTAACGAATCCAGCAGTGCATTTCCATTCAGCTCTGCATTAATGATTTCGAAATCGACCAGGATGTTTTTGTCCTGTTCACGCCGGATGATTTGCGGTTGGGCCGATGTGATCTGCACATTCCGTGCAGGACCGGCCCCGGTATTGGTCACCATCATACCCAGCGAATACGGTTCGGCAGGTTCCAATTCATCCGTAAACGGGTCATCCGCATAGACATCTTTCTGATGGAAATATTGAATCGAAAGCTGTGCTTCAGGTTTGACCGTTATCATATCAGGATAAATCGGCACCATAACTTCCAGATCATCTATATCATAGACCAGTGCGGCACCCACATAGAAGACTTTCTCGGCATCCGGCGCGGCCTCATGGGTCGGCAGAATAATCCATTCCGCTTTCGCCTCCGCCCCTGCGGCCAGGGAATCCGTCCCGTGAATAGATGAAATACCCGAAAGGCTTGGGGGGTAAATACCGAACAGATGCGTGACATCGCTGCCGGATTCGTCAGTAATCTGGATTTCGACAAACACATTGTGAATGGATTTATCGGATTGATTATCAAGCTGCAGGCTTGCATTGAAAGCTGTTCGCGTCATGACAGCATCCTGTTTGACCTGTACTTTCACTTTTGCGCAGACACCTTCAGAGCCCTGATGAATCGAAGATAAAAACTCCTGTTTGGCATAATAAGCACCGTCAAACAGGTGGTCAAAACCCTGATCAAGCGTCTTTTGGGCAGCAGCGGCGGCTTCTGTGGATTTCTGATTCAGTATTTCTGCATCAATAAAATCAGGATTGTCGCCCGGATCCAGGTCCGCAGCGGTATATTTACCCGTCTGCCAATATTCCAGAGACCGGTTCCAGCGGTCACAGAAGGCATGAATATGAGATGTGTCCATGTGGTTCGGCATAGGCAGCGTCAGCAGTTCCGCTCGTTCATTATCGGAGATGGTCAACCCCGCATCACCGCTTTCATCAACGGAAAGCATAATTGCTTCCATCAGATTCCAATACACATTGCCGCTGATATCGGTGCCGCTGAACCAGATCGGATCGCCGAATATGACAGTCAAGCCATCCAGCATTTTCTCAAGCTGTTGAGCCTGCTGATACATCAGCGCCGCGGTTTGGTCATCCATGGGAACATCACCAAAGGTCTGGCCGGTTAATGATTCAAGCGTGGAAAGGCCGGCCGCGAATTGGGCCGGATTCACACTGTCACATGCCGTCGCGATATCGTACAGACACCAGGCGATATTATACCCGATGCCCAGAGGCGTCAAGTCCACCGAATCCTGGACACAGCTTGTGGCGGCCCCCACGACCGATCCTGCAACGTTCTTAAGGCAATCAAAAGACCATGCCCCTTTGCTGGTGCAGGTCGAACTGATATCCCAGGCCGATTTCAGGATCGTCAGCGGACAATTCAACGGCAAAAAGCTGATCGCACAGCCCACAAATGCATCGTATCGCTTGCCGGGACATGGATCACATTGTGTGCCGACGATATCCCCCGCCACCATGCCATAGGTGATGTACGGATTGCCGGGTGAAGATCCGCCGCCTCCACCGCCTCCTCCGCCGAGTCCTGAATTGGGTCGGGATACCGGTGTTTTTCCACTCCCGCCTCTTTGAACTTCTTCCTCATCATCTTCAGGGGAAGGCGGTACCGGATCTTTCGGCTGGCCGGGAGGATTGGTAGGTCGTGTCGGATTCGTATCCTTCGGGCATGTCCAGAAACCCACATAGACAGGAACCGTTTTCCATTTCCCATCATCACCGCAGACGAGTCGATAATAGACATTCCCTTTGAAATTGCGTTCACAATCGCTGCTGCTATCGGCAGCCAGAATCTCCATAACCGCAGTATTTGCATCAGAAGTCGCTGGTTGCGGTGCCATGTAATAAGTATCTCTGATAATCGCCGGCACCACAATGGTTTCCTGCGGCATGATTTCACCATAATAATCGCTCAGCAATTCGACTTCATATTGGCCATTTTTGTCAAATCTCAGGAAAGCATTTTCGGCGGACACCAGACCGTGATTGGTAATCACAAAGTCAACATGCATCTGGCCATCCTGCATTTTTGCAAGATCGATCTTGGCCGGTTCAATGGTAATCACAGGAGCCGGGACGGAAGTGTCAAAAACGGTCTCCAGGATCAATTCATAATGGTCCTCGATTTCAGTCTCGGTAACCGTCCATTCGTAACGAACCAGATTTCGCGGCATGAAAGCCGTAATGCGATTGAC
>JAFGQP010000115.1 GCA_016935635.1 Sedimentisphaerales bacterium | reverse complement strand
TCTGATACGGCTGGTTCAGCCATACCCACAAGTCCTGATATGTCAATAAGTTAAAACGCAGCATCGCCGCCAGATTCGACAGGCTCCAGCCAAACGTCGAACGCATCTGCAAAATCTTTAACAGCAGCCTACACAGCAATGCTGTCCAAATCTGAACCTTGACGGCAATTTCGCGGGTGCCGACACACGTTTTGATCTTCAAATTCTGCTTAATCGCCTTAAAAAACAATTCAATCTGCCAACGAGACTTATAAATACGGGCAATCGTGCTGGCCGCAAAATCCATATGATTCGTCAGCGAAATCCCTTGGCCTCGTGTTCGGCATCCCACTGCCGGACCGCAAGGCCAAAAGCGTTGCGATTCACCAAAGAAAGCACTTGCGTAAATAAACTGCCAACGGTTATCATGATTCCATCTCCGGGGTTGGTGTTTGTTGTTCGGCAAAAATAATATACACCATTCCGGAGATACTGTTTCGTATTTACTTTTTAAAGATTTATCCTGGGCAAGAGTGACATGAGATGTAAGATGAACCAGTTTACACTGCTGGAATGTCTGGATAATTAAGTACACGTAATACAGAGGAGGCGATTCTATGATATCGAAACGAAATAGACTCTTGAACATATGGATCATTAGCATGTTTACATCGGTCTTCTCGGTTGCTGCCGGAGGATTCAATGGTCAATCTATGCTGCTGTTGGCCGCTAACGTGATGCCTCAAGGTGATATTGTTACGTATGAAGCCTTCGGAGCAGTGGGGGACGGTGTCCACGACGACCTGCCGGCGATTTGCAAAGCGCATGACTATGCCAACGTCCGTGGATTACCCGTTAAATCCAGGCCGGATGCAACCTACCACCTCGGCAAAAAGCCGTTGACCGCTATCATCGCCACCGATACCGACTGGAGCACCTCGCGTTTTATCATTGACGATACTGACGTTGAGAATCACAAGAAATCCCTGTTCGAAGTGCGTTCGCTGCTTGCCCCTGAAGACATAAAAATCGACCGGTTGACACGAGACCAGAAGTCTTTGAAATCGCAGCCTAAACACGATTGTTACGTTCTGGTAATGAACCATAAGATCAAACGCTACATCCGGCGAGGTCTTAACCAAAATGCGGGAACGTCCCAGCGTGACTGCTTCATCCTGCGCCGGGACGGTTCGATTGAGGGCGACATTGACTGGGATTACGCTGCGATTGATCGTGTCGAGGCCCATCCGATCGACGAAAAACAGCTTGTCCTGCACGGCGGCATCTTCACGACGATTGCAAATCGGATGAAACAGGAGGTCGGATACAATTACTGGTCCAGGAATATCAAAGTGAACCGTTCTAACACGGTCATAGATGGTTTGACCCACTACGTTACCGGTGAAACCGAAGTCGGGCACCCGTACTCGGGCTTTATCGATGTCAGTCAATGTGCCGACATCACCCTGCGCAACTGCTTTGCCGCAGGACATAAAGTCTATAAAACCATCGGATCAGCGGGCAAACCGGTAAGCATGGGAACCTACGATTACAACGCAAACAGTGTGGTAAATTTCACCATGATCGGCTGTCGCATGAACGACATCAATGATCGGTCGAAGTGGGGCATAATCGGGACAAACTTCTGTAAAAACATTCTTTTGGAGGACTGCACGCTCTCCAGGATGGATACACATATGGGCGTGTCCGGAACCTATGTGATCCGCCGCTGTACACTCGGCTATATGGGCCTTAACGCGACCGGCCGCGGCCTGCTTAAGATTGAGGATTCCACATTACACGGCAGCTCTTTTATCAATTTTCGCAGCGATTACGGCAGCACCTGGGAAGGCGATGTCATCGTCAGTAACTGTCGCTGGGTTCCGTCCGACAGAAGTATGAGTCGAATGTACATCATTCACATACAAAACGACAGCATGCACGATTTCGGCTACACCTGCTTTATGCCGCGGGAGATAACGATTGATGGCCTCTTTGTTGATGATTCGAATCTGAAAAATGACAAGGGCTTGTTTTTCTTCAGCGATCCGGACAGCGGCAAAAATTCAAATGAAACAGAACGCCCTTTCCCGTACGAACTAAGCAGAAAGTTGTGTGTTCGCGGGCTCAAGACCGCCAGTGGGAAGACTCCACAAATTTCACCCAATACCCGTATCGAGGAAAGCATTATCCTTATCGAGTCTGACGGATAACCGAAGGCTATGTGGTCGATACCCACTACATCATCGGCTCCGGCGGAAATCTGCGGACTATCGGCAACAATATGACTCAGGACGCCAATATCCTGATTCAGCTTGATCCGAACGGGAAAATTGATGTGACAGCCAATATGATTAAGATTTTCAGTTCCGGAATGCCCGTCGATAATGGATCGAATTTGAAAGCACGCGGCAATCTTCAAATTGACTAATCTGGTTTCGGGCTGGATGTAATCAGGTCAGTTCCACGGACCAGTAGGCATGGTCGAGGAATTGCTTCCAGCTTTTATACCGGTCATGGTTCAGATGAATATGCAGAATCGGATTGCGTTTTGGCTTGACAGGTCTCTGAATGAGTTTCATGTGGGCCTGTTCCGGTGTCCGCCCGCCTTTTTTGGCATTGCATTTGGTGCAAGCACAGACGATATTGTCCCAGGAATTACCGCCGCCGAGTGTTCGCGGCACGACATGATCCAGCGACAGTTCGCTGGTGGGGAATTTCCTGCCGCAGTACTGACATCGGTTGCCGTCACGGGCGAAAATATTGCGGCGATTGAATTTGACGGTTTGTCGAGGCAGCCTGTCGTAAAACAGCAATCGAATGACCCGCGGCACAGCAATATCGAAATTAACCGCAGAAACCCAATCGTATTTGTGTGCTTCAAAGGTCTGCCGATACGAGGATAATTCCCGCCAGGAATTGAAGTCGTAATTTTCCCATGTGCCGTCGTCACAGGACACAATCTCCGCCAACTCCCGGACAACCAGGGACAATGCCCGGCGGAGTCCTATGACCCTGAAGGCCATATAGTGCTTATTTAAAACAAGCACTTGTGAATCCAGAATTTGGCTAGATTGTGCTGAAAACATGCCAAGCTCCGATATCCTCTAATGGTCGATAAATTCGACCCACCTATTAACATACCACAGAGGACAGAATTGAGCAATAGGCAAATGACTACAAACACAGTGAATTCTGTGTTAATTTGAGCTTAAAAGTGGACCGTAATGGTAAAGAAATGAAATTTAGGTATAAAATCTTCAGCGATTTCTCGAAAGACGTGGAAATCAAACCCAATAATCAGGGTTTGATTTTCTTGAGGTTTTGAGCACGCGGGCCTTTTTCGCCGCTGACAATATCAAATAAGACTCGCTCTCCCTCGTCGAGACAGCGGATGGCCGGGTCGGCGAAGCTGGTGTAATGAACAAAAATGTCCTCTCCCTTTTCATTGAGAACAAAGCCATACCCCTTCTTCTTATCATACCATTTGACCGTACCTTCAGCCATGGTCCTCTCCACTAAACAAGACATAATTTAGACAAAGTTGATCCGCAATGATTGCGTGAAATACCTGATTATTCCGTAACCGTTTCGTCCGGGCAAAGCTTTTCTTTCATCAGCCGGCCCATTTTGAACTTGACGCTGCGTTTGGATGGGACTTGAACCCGTTCCAGCGTTTTGGGGTTTTGTGCCACACGGCTGGAACGCGTGCGGGTCTCGAAGATTCCGAAATCACGGAATTCGAGGCGGTTGTCCTGAGCCAGTTCCCCGACGATTTCGTCAAGGAAAGACTGGATGATGCGTTTGACCAGCACACGCTTGGCCTGAGAGGTTTCAGCGATCCGGTCAATTAACTCTTTTTTGGTGATGGTTGCCATTCGGATACCCTCACGAAGTATAAACCTGCGATTAATAATATAGACAATAGCGATAAATTGAAGGCGTATCCGCCACAGAGCCTTTTGGGCTAAAATCTAAACCTGCGAATAAAATATATATAATATCTGAATTTAGTCGGACGGATATCACTTGATTTTTGACGGTTCAAAAACAGCCTTAAAAACCGCATCCGCCTGCTCTAAAAAATCCTGTTTGCATAACCTACTGTACTTTGGGCAAAGCCCATATCCGGTATCGCAACGAATCCAGCCCATTTTATATGGCCTTTGTCACATCTCCGACACCTGACGCAAATCACTATACAGAATAGACTTCGAACCGGCAAGCAATTTTTTGCAAAAATTTCATCGAATTGGATATTGGCTGTCGGGAGTATTTATTTCCCCATTTTTAGCCTGATTTCAAGCAAAATTCGGGTCCCTGTTATCCGGAGCCACAATTTTGACTGGGATTTATACAAAATGAAACAGAATTGCTTGACCGCCGGTCACAGGAATAGGATAATATCCTGTTTTATCTCTATTTTGCAGGTTTTTCGTTTGGGCGGCCGATGAAACAGTCGGCCTGGACAAAACCGCCTCAGTCCGGCGCTGTCGCCTCTGAGGAATAGTCAATGTGCGGATGAGTCTATGAAAGAAAACGTCGGGAAATATATCGTCAGCGGCAATACGAAAGTCGATGCTGTCTATCATAATTTGGAATGGATAATCACGGCACTAGCCGGGACGCTGGTCTTTATTGTCTTTGTCATGCAGGTCTATCGGATCCCCACCGGCAGTATGGCCGAAACACTCCGCGGCTCCCATTTCCGCCTGCGCTGCTCCGAATGCGGCTATCGCTATGATTATGAGTTTTATCCCAGCGGATACAAGATGGCGGAAAATACGGTCCCGCGTCAGGATTTGCCGGTCATACCGCTGTTTCCCCGCTGTCCCAGTTGCGGCTGGTATGAAGACAGCGGTCAGCCCAGCAAAGTCGATGGCCAGTTTTATACTGCCGATGGCAAGCCCGCTCCTAAACGCGCCGTCTCACGCGGCGACCAGATTTTTGTTCTGAAATGTATTTACCAGCTCTTTGAGCCGAAACGCTGGGATGTCATCGTCTTCAAGAATCCGATTCAGCCGGAGATTAATTATATCAAACGCCTCGTGGCGCTTCCGGGTGAACGGGTCGAGATTATCGATGGCGATATTTATATCAACGACCACATTGCCCGTAAGCCCGCCAAAGTCCAGGAAGAACTCTGGATGCCGATCTATAATAATGATTACCAGCCTGTTCGGACGGATGGCGCGCGATTCAACGGCCGGCGCTGGGAGCAGCCGTTTGAGCCGACAGACCAGGGATGGAGTCTGAATGCCGACGGACCGATGGTCTTTTCTCTGACCGGCGGCGACAGAAATGCGATGCGGACCCTGCAGTACAATCCAGCCAAAGGCAATGATTTCAAGGCCGTTTATGGCTATGATCCCTCGCAAATGATTCCCATGATGCCCATTTGCAGCGACCTCATGCTGTCGTATTATGTCGATCTCGGGACCGACAGCGGCATCGGTGCAGTGCTTGGCAAGTACGGCATCCGTTACCGGGGCATGGTGGATTCCAGCGGTCAAATGTCGATCAGCCGAATCGGGATCGACGGCGCCGAAGAGCAGTTAGCCGCAGGGCCCGTTTTTTCAGCAACTGCCGACCAGATGGCATTGCTGCGATTTGCCAATGTGGATCATAAGCTGATTCTCGAATATGGTGTCAATAAGCTCGAATATGACCTCGGCACAGGCCGGGACGATGCGGGCAAGAATCGCCAATCAAGCCCGACTGCTGAGATTATTGGTTATGGCAATGCTCAGCTCAGACACATCAAGCTCATGCGTGATATCTACTACACCGGAGCCGAAGACAAACGCGTGATGCGGGCGTATGAAGGCAAGCCGCTGGACCTGCAGAAGGACGAATTTTTCGTCTGCGGCGATAACAGCCCCAACAGCTATGATGCCCGCATGTGGAAAGAACCGACCAAAGCCAATCCCGGCCAGACTTACCGCGATGGGATAGTGCCGCGAGACTACCTCGTCGGCAAGGCATTCTTTGTTCATTTCCCGGGCAATTGGCGATTTGAACGGCAGGGCTGGCGCATCATCCCCTATCTGGACGGCCCGCCGGAACCGGACGGGATGAAAATCATTTATGGCAGCGACCGTTTTTCAGCGAAACCATCAAATCCGTAGGAATCCGCAATCGCATGGACGAGATCGAACAGCAGCAACAACAGGCATTGCCGCCTCAGCAGGAGTATATCCCCCGGCGCAGTGCGACGCTGGAAGGAATAATTAATACGATTGAATGGCTTCTGGTGGCGCTGATTCTGGCCCTGGTATTCCGGGCTTTCGGTGTCGAGGCTTTTCAGATTCCCACCGGCAGTATGGCCGAAACCCTCAAGGGGGCACATTATCATCTGCGGTGTGTGCGATGCGGCCATGCCTATGATGTCGGAGGGGATACCTCGCTGTACAATCGGCCGCAGTGCTCCAGTTGCGGGTATTACCAGCCCACCACGGCCATCGGACGCCAGCAGAACGGCGACCGTATTTTCGTCCTCAAGAGCATTTATCAGTATGTACCGCCCCGGCGCTGGGATGTGGTGGTCTTTAAAAATCCGACCAATCCGGCGATCAACTATATCAAGCGATTAATCGCCTTGCCCGGGGAGACGGTTCAGTTGATCGATGGCGACGTGTTCATCAACGGCCAGATCCAGCGCAAGCCCGCTAAAGTCCAGCAGGAACTGTGGATGCCGATTTATGACAACGATTACCAGCCGTTTGGCGCCGCCGCCGGTCCGGCCGGTCAAGCCGCTGCGGCGGATGCACTCAATCGGACATGGCGGCAGCCCTTTGAAAATGAGCCGAATACCGACAGCCAATGGAACCTCAATGCCGATGGCCCGACGGTGTTTTGTCTGGATGCCGACGACACACGGGATCACTGGCTGCTGTATAACAGCCAAGTCGGCAATGATTTCCATTCAACCTATGCCTATAACAGCGACATGCTGCGGCGCGGACAGCCCGTCTGCAGCGATCTGATGATGCGGTTTTATGTGCGCCCCGAAACCAGCGGCAGCGTCGGGGCATCGCTCGAAAAACACGGTGTGCATTATATCGGCCGTGTCGATTTTGCCGGCACGCTCATCCTCCAGCGGCGGCAGGGCGACCGGACCGACGAACTGGCCCGCATGCCGATACGCCCGGCGTCAGATAACCGGCTGGCGGTCTTTGAATTTGCCAACGTGGACCATCGATTAGTGCTGCGGTATGGTGAAAATCGCCTCAGTTTTGACCTGCCGGTCAGGCCTGCACCCAAACGCAACTCCTCCCCCCAGCCGCAGGTCCGCCTCCTCGGTCGAGGGCAGATACAGGTTCGCCATCTGGGATTATTTCGGGATACCTATTATATTTCTCAGGCGACGCTGCGAGCCAATGAGGAAGACCCGTTCAAGCTGGAAAAGGACGAATTTTTCGTCTGCGGCGACAACAGCCCCAACAGCCTCGACGCCCGCCTCTGGTCGGAAGAAGGCAAGGGCATTACCAACCAGCCGACCTACCGGATGGGTATCGTGCCGATGGAATATATGATGGGCAAGGCGTTTCTGGTCTATTGGTCGGATGCCTACAGCCCCATGCCCAATATGCTGCCGGTGATCCCCAACATTGACCGTATCAAAGTCGTCTTCGGCGGCTCAGACGAGGTCTATTAAGACGCGAATCAGGATTTGATTGGCCTTGTTCTGTGTATCATACTGATCCTACTTGAAATTTTCCGGTTCGGCGCGGCTAAAGAGCTATCAGCCGCCAGCTTCCAGCACTATCTTTATCACCGCGGCTGCGTAGGGTAACGTGACCCCGTGAATATACGCGGCATAAAAGCGGCCTATGGCCGTCGCGGAATTATCATACCCGTTGGGTATATTTTCAAAATAACAGCAATCATCAGCCCGACTATCAGCATGGCTGAAAAAATCGTAAAAATGTGCTGATATGAGCCGGTTGACTGGCGAATTCGGGATATTAAAATCGGCCCTGCAATACCCGCCGCGGACCAGGCTGTCAGAATAAGCCCCAGAATGGCAGAGACGTATTTTGCACCGAAAATGTCGGTGATGAAGGCCGGCATGGAGGCAAAACCCCCGCCGTAACAGGTAATAATCAGGCATAACAGAATCTGCAGCGGGACCGGCTGGTCCAGATGACTAATCATCAGAAACACCGCCAGTTGAATGATGAAGAAGGCGATCCACACGGCAGGCCGTCCGATCATATCCGACAGGCTTGACCATCCAAATCGCCCCAGCCCGTTGAATAAGCCCAGAATCGCAACCAGAGTTGCCGCCGCTTCGGGCGACAACCCGGCAATATCCTGTGTCATGGGGGAAGCGACGGAAATGACGGCGATACCGCAGGTGATATTGATGAAAAACATCACCCACAGGCAGTAAAACGGAACCGTTTTAATAGCCTGGCCGGGCGTCAGCGAAATCATCTCCTCCGAACGGCGGCCGGATGCCGGAGAGAAGGACTCAGGCGGCGGGGCCAGATACAGGGCGGATGCGACAATCAAAATGCAGTATAGTACGGCGAAAAGGTAAAACACCGCAGAAATGCCCAGATGTTCCAGGATGGCCGGGGCGATGAGTCGGAAGATAACCGAAGCAAAACCGAATCCCATGATAGCGATGCCTGTGGCAAGGCCTTTTTTGTCCGGAAACCACTTTATCAGGGTTGAAATCGGGGTGATATAGCCAATTCCAATCCCTATACCGCCAAGGACGCCATAGCCCAGATAGAGCAGTCCAAGATTGCCGAACTTGCAGGCCAGCGCCGATAATAGTAAGCCCGAACAGAACATCACCGCCGCGGTAATGCCTGCTTTTCGCGGCCCATAGAATTCCACAAAACGGCCAAGAAACGCGGCCGATAAGCCCAAAAAGAAAATAGCGATGCTGAATGTCAGATTGACCTGTTCAAGGGTCCACCCATAGTCCGCCATCATCGGCCTGGTAAAGATGCTCCAGGCGTAAACCGAGCCGATGGAAATATGGATTCCTACAGCACTTGCGGCAATCAGCCAGCGATTTTTCATAGCGTAATAGTCCTGTGCACGCGTTAATTTGTGGACATGATAACTCTTTTGATTCGGCAGGGCAAGGCACTGAATCCACTGTTTTTGTTCTAATTTAGCTGATTTATGCCGGTTTAGGCGGCAATTTTCGATAAAAACACTTGACGACCGGCCCGAAGTCGATATGATAGCTTTTCCTTTGCGGATGTGGCGGAATTGGCAGACGCGCAGGCTTCAGGTGCCTGAGAGTGGAAACGCTCGTGGAGGTTCAAATCCTCTCATCCGCATTCTTTTTTTAGGAATGCCCCAAAATTCTCACTTTCCGTGTTGTTCAACAGTTTCTGCCCAACCAGCTTTTTGGCTGTGTGCCAGTCAATATCTGTAATCCGGGAAACTACTGATCCTGTTGACAATATCTCAGTCGCTTCAGTTGACTATTCCCTGTGGAAGGAGTATAATTCCGTTAAAGAAAGGGATCCAAATGAAAAACAGCCGACGGGAATTTGTTAAGCTTTCGCTGGGCGGAATCGGCGCGGGCGTTCTTTCATCAGCCCTTGGAGGCAGCAGGGCCGCCGGAAGTTCGCGCCAGGGCGCCAAAAATGTCCTTTTTATTATCGTTGAAGACCTCAAAAATATCATGGGGTGTTACGGCAATCCGTTTGTACAGACGCCCAGCCTGGACCGGCTGGCCCAAAAAGGCGTCATTTTTGACCACGCCTATTGTCAGTATCCTGTATGTAATCCCAGCCGGACGTCATTTCTGACCGGTCTTCGGCCGGATACCACAAAGATTCTGGACAATGTGGT
>JAFGQP010000010.1 GCA_016935635.1 Sedimentisphaerales bacterium | reverse complement strand
CTTGCCGGGGCCTGGAAATACAAAGCCAGCCTGGCCAATCAGCCGATTCCTGGTGCGCCGAATGTGGATGGCGGATTTAACGCCAATACCCCCACAGCGTTGTTCAACGGGATGATTCAGCCGCTTGTTCCTTACGGGATTGCCGGTGCGATCTGGTATCAGGGTGAGTCCAATATCGGTCGGTCGGATGAATATGCACAGCTCATGCCGGCGATGATTTCCGATTGGCGCAGGCATTGGGGCATTGGCGACTTTCCATTCTACTGGGTGCAGATTGCCCCGTATGTGTACAGCGGATCGGGCAACAGTGAATCCGCGTACCTGCGTGAAGCCCAGGTCAAGGCGCTGGCAACCGTGAAAAACGGCGGCATGGCTTCGACGATGGATATCGGCGAAGAACGCGATATTCATCCGAGAAACAAAGTGGATGTCGGAAAACGACTGGCCTTGAATGCGCTGGCAAAAAATTATAATAAAAAGGTTGCAGGTTTCAGCGGACCGATGTATAAATCTATGAAGATTGAAGGACAGAAGATACGTTTGTCTTTTGATTATTCCAACGGAGGGCTAGTGGCCAGGGAGGGCCAATTATCTGAGTTTGTGATTGCCGGACAAGATAAGGTATTTGTTCCCGCCCAGGCCGTGATTGAAGGCGATACGGTGGTTGTCTGGAGTGACCAGGTGACCGCGCCGGTTGCTGTGCGGTATGCGTGGACTAACTGGTCCACAGGACCGCTGGGAAATAAACAGGGCCTGCCGGCGTCGTCTTTCCGTACGGATGACTGGAAGTAGAAATCAGACCCTGTATTTTATGCAAGTCGTATAAGTAGTTTTACGGATAAGATGTTCTAAAAGCCCCTGCGGGTTGCTCGCGGGGGCTTTTTTAATGGATGAATGGATATTGATGAGAGTCATTATTTATACCGATGGCGGGTGTTCTCCCAATCCGGGGCTTGGCGGATGGGCGGCGGTGTTGATCAGCCCGGAGCATAACCACTATACCAAAGAGCTGTCCGGTGCCCAGCCGGATACGACCAATAACCGGATGGAACTGCTGGCGGCGATTCGTGCCCTGGAGGCATTGAAATTGCCGTGCCAGGTTGAACTGCATACCGATTCCAAGTATCTTCAACATGCCTTTACGGAAAAATGGCTGGACAACTGGCAGCGGAATGACTGGAAAACTGCGGCGAAAAAGCCGGTGGTAAATCAGGACTTGTGGTGTCGATTGCTGGAGTTGACGGCGATGCATTCCGTCCGATGGTGCTGGGTCAAGGGGCATTCCGACAATAAATACAATGAGCGCTGCGATCTGCTGGTTCAAAAAGCCCGGGAAAAGTTCAGAAAATGACTATTGTGTCATTTTCTTAAAAATAAAGGTCAGCACAAAGAAGGCGAAATTGGTCAGGACGATAATAGCGCCGGTGGGCAGGTCAGCAACGTAAGAGACAAATACGCCGATTAAGACCGACAGGGTGGAAAATACGGCCGCCAGCAGCATGGCCAGCCGAAATCCGCGGGCGATCTGCAGGGCGGTAATGGCCGGAAAGATAATCAGGCTGGAAATCAGCATGGTGCCGACAACACGGATGCCGAGGCTGACGGTGACTGCGGTACACAGGATTAAGATTTTGTTAATTTTTTCAACGGGGATACCGAGCACCCGGGCATATTCTTCTTCGAAGGCGATAGCAAACAGCTCGTGGTAGAATAAGAAGACCATGCCGATGACAAAAATCGACAGGATGACACTTAAAAACACTTCGTGAATACTGATTGCCAGGATGCTGCCGAATAGGAAGCTGAACAAATCGACATTGAATCCGCGGCCGACGCTGGCCAGTGCGATACCCACGGCGACGCTGACCGCCGAAACCAGTCCGATGGCGGCATCGGCATAGACATTGGCTTTTTCCGACAGCCACAGAATCCATAAGGATGCGAACATCACCACTGGAATCGAAACCCACAGCGGCTGAGTATTCAGAAATAATCCCAGGCCGACTGCAGCAAGCCCGACATGAGCCAGGCCGTCGCCAATCAGCGATAATCGGCGCAGGACGAGAAATACGCCAAGGAACGCACAGCAGCAGCCGATGAAGACTCCGCCGACCAGCGCCCGCTGGATAAAGGCATATTGAAGGGCCTCCAGAATCGTGCTCATAATTTTCCCTTCATCGGACAGTGTTGGCCGCAGATCAGGTGCTGAGCATGAGGGCCGAAGTATCGGGTCATTTCAGGTGACGCGCAGAATTGGTCAAATCTGCCGTAGAAGACCATGTGTTTGTCTAAATACGCCAGCTTGGTGGCAAAATGGCCGATGTTGCTGGCGTCGTGAGAAATCAGGACAATGGTTTTCCCGAATTGCGAGTTGATTTCACGCAGGGTCTTGTAAAATTGCTCCCGGGTGGCCGGATCGATGGCTGCGGTAGGCTCATCCAACAACAGCAGATCAGGGTCGTTAACCATGGCCCGGGCCAGAAATACGCGCTGCTGCTGGCCGCCGGATAGTTCGCCAATCAGCCGATTGGACAAATCGCATACACCGACGGTCTCCATGGCCCGAATGACTTTGCTGAAGTCTTTTCGGAAAATCATGCGAGGAAAGGACTTGGCTGAAAGTATCCCGGAGGCGACGATTTCCCGGACGGTGGCGGGAAATCCTTTATGCAGATTGCGCGAAACCTGTGGAACATAGCCGATTTTGTTCCATTGGGTAAATCGGCGGACATCGGTGCCGTACAGGGAAATGGAACCTTCTGTCAGCGGCAGCAGATTCAGGATGGCCTTGAACAGCGTGGTTTTACCTGAGCCGTTAGGGCCGATGATGGCGACATAATCGCCGCTGGCGATGGTCAGACTGATACTGCACAGGGCTTCAATCGGGCCGTAGCGGACGCAGACGTTTTTGATTTCGATAAGATTCATCCGGATCGTTCGCAATCGTTCAGTTGATGATCGTGGATTTATTATCCATGATAACCAAGGCCAACTTTGAGCCGTTCCAAATTGCCTTCCATGATTTCCAGGTAAGTCACACCTTTTTCCAGTTCTTCTCTGGAAATGTTATGAGCTCCATGCAGCAGCAGAAGTTCGGCTCCAGCTCCCTCGGCAATAATTCTGGCGACGCGAGGCTCCAGCAGTTCTTCATAATAAATATAGGATGTGCCGGCTTTTTTAAGCGTTTCTATCATTTCCGTGATTTTTCTTGGAGTTGGTTCGGCGTTCGGCGAGAAACCTGCGTAAGGGGACAGGTGCTCCAAACCATAGCGACGGGCAAAATAGCCAAAGGCAAAATGGCCGCCGTAAACAATGGTTTTGTTACTGCATTTTTCCAGTGCTGCACGGATTTGGATATCCAGATCCGCTAATTTTTTATTATACGCTTTGGCGTTGGCAAGATAATAATCTTTGTTGGCGGGGTCTTTTGCAGCAAATCCGTCGGCGATGGCGCTGACAATTTGCTGTGCCAGGACGGGGTCAACCCATATATGCGGATCCTGTCTGCCGTGTTCATGCTCATGGTCAAGCGTACTAACTTCTGCTTGGTGGGCGTGAGCCTCGTTGTGATTGTCCTCTTCCTGGCTAAGCAGGATATCCGCGCTGGCGTTGATAACGATAAGTTCTTTATTTGTAATGCCTTTGAGAATATCTTCCGCCCACGGCTCCATCAGCGGGCCGGTGTAGATAAACAAGTCTGCCTTGCTGATGCGGACGATGTCGCCGGGCCGAGGCTCGAAGGAATGGGCCTCAACTCCGGCCGGCAGCAAAAGCGAGACTTCCGCTTTGTCGCCTGCGATTTGCCGGGCGAAATCATAGAGTGGAAACAGCGTGGTAATGACCTGGAATTTGCCGGGGGTTGGCGGGCTGCTCTGTCTGCAGCTCGTGCAGCAGGGTATGCACAGATAAATACCCACTCCGAATAGAAGACTCACGATGACTTTTTTCATAAAAACTCCAGGCTTTATGCCTTATAATTGCGAATTTATTTGCGAATGATAATGCATTTGCACTTGCATGTCAAGGTTATTCTTTGTATATATAAGGTATGGTGAATAAATTAGATAAAAATACTCCCCAAAGACGGGCGATAGTACAGGTATTTACAACCTGCCCGCAGCCATTACGTATTGGGGAGATTCTGCAGAAAGCCAGATTGATTATTCCAAGTATTGATCAGGCAACGATTTATCGAAATCTTAAACGATTGGTGGAGCAGGGCTGGTTGTTAAAGATCACCCATCCGCTGGCCGGAACGATGTACGAGCGGTCCGGCAAAGAGCACCATCATCATTTTTATTGTCGCAAATGCCATTCAGTTTTTGAATTGCCCGGATGTGGTGTTAATAATAAGCAGGTTGTCGCAGCGGGAATGACGGTAGAAGACCACGAAGTCTTTTTCTATGGATTATGTCATGAATGCTCACGACTCACCCAGGAAAAATGATTCATCAATAACCGACCAGCAGGCTTGTCCAGGAGAAGGCCTTTCCTTGTCGCGGCGGGTTCTGGAGGTTGCTGCACTATTTCTAAGGTTGGGACTTACGGCCTTTGGCGGGCCGGCGGCACATATCGCCATGATGCATGATGAAGTCGTCAAACGCCGAAAATGGCTGGATGATGAACATTACCTCAACCTGCTGGGTGCTACGCAGTTTATCCCCGGTCCCAACTCCACGGAAATGGCAATTCATATTGGTTTTGTCCGGGCTGGATGGACGGGGTTGATTGTCGGGGGAGTCTGTTTTGCCCTGCCGGCGATATGCATTGTTACGGCTCTGGCCTGGGCCTATGTGCGGTACGAATCTTTGCCGCAGATCGGCAGTCTTTTGTATGGCGTCAAACCTGTCATCCTGATAATTATCGCCCAGGCCTTGTGGCTATTGGGACGAAAGGCGATCAGGGATGCCCTGACTGCGATCGTGGGGGCAGGCGTGATTGTCCTTTATTTTGTGGGGATTAATGAGATTCTGCTGTTGTTTGCCGGCGGTGCGGTCATTATGTTCGGCAGAAACCTCGGGCACGGCGGCAGTAAGGTCAAGGGTTTTGTCCCTTTGCTGGGATTGAGTTTGCCTGCCGCAGGTACTATCCCATTTCAATTGTCGACGCTTTTCCTGACGTTTTTAAAGATTGGTTCGGTCTGGTACGGCAGCGGCTATGTTCTGCTGGCGTTTCTGCAGTCGGATTTTGTGGATCGGCTGGGATGGCTATCCAGCCAGCAGCTGATGGATGCGATTGCGATTGGGCAGGTGACGCCCGGGCCGCTGTTTACTACCGCCACGTTTATTGGGTATGTGCTGGGTGGGGTCAAGGGGGCTGTTCTGGCGACGCTGGGCATTTTCCTGCCGTCGTTTGTTTTTGTCGCTATCAGCAATCCACTGATCCCGAAGCTGCGGAGTTCCCGCTGGGCGGGAGCCTTATTGGATGGCGTAACGGTGGCTTCACTGGGACTGATGGCGGCAGTTACATTGCAATTGGGGCGACAGTTTTTATTTGATGTGCAGTCGCTGATTGTCGCTGGGATTTCCTTTGTGCTATTAATCCGGTATAAAATCAACTCCACCTGGCTGATTCTGGGTGCGGCTGCGCTGGGATTATTGAGCAGGCAATAACAATAAGTTTTATTCAGCATCAATATGCTTTTGGAATCATAATCAAGGAGCCTGATTATTTCGAGAGCAATAGAGGCAAGTATCTGGTGTCAGTACACTTAGCCTTATCGAAAGGGAAGTTTGCAAGTACCCATCAGTATGAATTTACTCAAGAGATTATCCCAACTGAAATACTTCTTCCACGGTTTTATTGAATGCTCGGGCGAGCTTCATGGCCAGCGTCAGCGAGGGGGTGTAGTTGCCCTGTTCGATGGCAATAATCGTCTGGCGTGTCACGCCGACTTTATTGGCCAGGGCCTGCTGGGTCATTTCACCGTTGTCAAACCGCAGACGCCGGATTTGATTGGTCAGTGTTTCACGCATCGTCCTGCTCCCGGCGGCATTGAAACAGAATAATTGTCGAGTGTGTCGCCTGGGCGATAAACAATCCGCTGAACAGCATTCCCGGAAACAGCCAGACCGGAGCCTGGCCTCCCCCGCCGACCAGGAAGAATACGGAAAAGCAAAATACAAGCAGATACCCTGACAATGCTCCGACCGACCACTGATTGGCGTTTTGATACAGCATTTTTTCCCGTTCATCCAGTTGATTCTGGAACCGCAGTTCCTGAAACATAGAGGCAAGACCGGTTGGGACACCAGCCACCAGACAAATCAGAAGATAATGTGCACCTTTGGCATTACGAGCTACCATGAATGAAAAACATATCAGACAAATCAGAGAGCAGATGGTAATTGTAATCAATGAAGACCATGCTTTTTTTTGTAAACGACTCATATTCATCTCCTTTTGTGTCTTGTATACTATACATAATGTATATCATAGCAGACATAATGTAAAGAGTAATATACATTTATTTTTAAATTTTTTTAAGGTGTCTTAGATTCGAGACTTAGCATCCATTTTTTGGTATCGAGACCGCCG
>JAFGQP010000114.1 GCA_016935635.1 Sedimentisphaerales bacterium | reverse complement strand
TCGGCGGCCTTGCCCCGCATGTACCACGGGTTGTAGTCGCTGACGAGGAATTTACGGGTCCGCTGATAAATCGCATCACCGGGCTTGTGTATTCCCAGGTAGCTCAGCGACATCAGGCTGGGCACATTGGCATCGTCCAGGAACAGGCGATTGCCTAATCCATCCGCTTCATAGGCATAAATTTTCCCAAAATCCAGATGCTCGGCTGTACCCCACTGCATGATGGCTTCCTGCACTTCATCGGCCAGGGCATTGCACTCGGCGGCAAATTCGGGGGTCTTCAGGGCCTTGGTATAAATTTCGGCCAACTGACGTAACACCTGCACCGCAAACAGATTAGAGGGAATCAGGAACGGCAGAACCGTCGCATCATCGGACGGACGGAACATCGAACAGATCATCCCAACCGGGCGAATCGGCATGCCGGTACCCTCGTACACCGGGGCATCGGTCATCCGGCTGGTTTCGCGGATGAAGCGGTATGGCGTCTTGCCGTCTTTGCGCTGTTCGATCTTGAAGGTCGCCACAATCAGCCGCATCGCCTTGTCCCAGTCGGCATCGAACACCGACGTGTCGCCGGTGATGCGGTAGTATTCATGCGCCAGACGCACGACATAGCACAGTGAATCGATTTCCCACTTGCGTTCATGAACGCCGGGCTTGATTTTCGGGCGGTCACTGTTCCATTCCGACACCCGACTCAAATCCTTGTAAAAGGCGTTGGCATACGGATCCAGCAGGACGCATTTGGTCTGGCGGACAATCAACCCCTGAATCATCTTGCGGAGCTTTTCATCGTCGTGCACCAGCGGCATATACGGCCAGACCTGGCAGGTCGAATCCCGCAGCCACATTGCGTCGATGTCGCCGGTAATCACAAATGTATCCGGCTTGCCGTCGATGACTTCATAATCCACCGTCGTATCCAGCGTATTGGGGTAGCAGTTTTCAAACAGCCAGGCCACTTCCGGGTCTTTAATCAGGGCCTTGAGTTCGGCAATCTTGCCATCCACTGCCGTACTGACAAAGGTGCGTTTGCCTGATTCCGGACGTTTGGATACAAATCCATCAGCCGAAGAGGCCGCCATCACCGATTGCCCCATCGTCAGGCCGACCGTTGTTGCCGAAGCCGCTTTCAAAAACTCGCGTCGTGTGTACATATTGGTTTCTCCTGATTTCGATTTTACTAAGCGTTGATTTTACTTGCGGCGATCCAATTCGTTCAGGGCAAAAACCGTGGCCCCGATGGACACCGCCATACTCGTATCCAGTACGGCACGGCCGACACCCAGCCGTTTCATGGAATCATACTGGAGCGTCTTCTGCGAACGCGGAACCTTGATTGTCTTGACGCTGCCGGCAATGAATTGTTTGCACTGTTCCGGATTTTCGAAGTCGAATGACTTCTGCACAATACGCGGCAGTTTCTGGCCGGTATAGCTGTCAATGGTCCCATTCATCTCGGCCAGGACGGATTCAATGAATAGCGGATAGGCCGCCGCCAGCCCGCCGCCGATGACAATCAGGCCGTCCAGCAGCGTAATGGCATTGGCCAGGGCGTCGCCGATGACTTCGCCCATTTCGGCAAAGGCCTGCAGCGCCGCGGCTTTGTTGCCGGTCTGCTTGCCGGTTCCGATTTCGTAGATGTCCTTGGGAGACGGAGCCGTCGCGGGATCAATCCCGGCCACACGGGCGTATGTCCCCTGCACGGCGCGGATGCTGACGCCTTCTTCGGCAAAGCATTTGGGGTGTCGCTTGTTGCGTGTAATCCAGATTTCACCGGCGGCGGAATTGTCGCCGATATAAAGCTGGCCCTCGCGGACAATGCCTGCGCCAAAACCCGTGCCCAGCGTAATGCCGAACAGATTATTGAACCGTTTGGGCGAGCCGGCATCGGCAAGCATTTTATTCACTTTGGGCATAAAACCCGCAATCGCTTCGCCATAGACGAACAGGTCGCCGTCGTTGTTGATAAAGACCGGAATCCCAAAGGTTTCTTCCAGAAACGGCCCGAGGGCAACGCCGCCGGCAAAGGCCGGAAGATTGCCCATATTATCGATGATGCCGTTGGGGTAATCCGCAGGGCCGGGAAACGCAAAGCTGATCGCCACCGGCTTTTGCGGCAACTGTTCCATCACCTGCTTGAAACCCTGCACCATGGAATCCAGGCTCTTGTCCAGCTCTTTGGCATGAGCCGGCAGCCGGACCGGTTTGGCGACTTCGGTCATCCCCTGCATCGCAGAGAACACAAAATTGGTCCCGCCCGCATCGAGCGTCAGGACAATTCGTTTATCATTGATATAACTCATGGTTATTTCCCTTCTGAATTGTTGACTGTAATTATCAGCAGGCGCATTTCTCGGCTTTGCTGGGACCTTTCAGCGACAACACCAGCAGGTAAGCAAAGCAGATCGCCGGAACGATAAAGGCCATCGTCCCCATCTCGGCATCCACCAGTTTGCTCATAACCATCGGCACGATGGCACCGCCGGCAATCGCCATACACATCAGGCCGCTCAACTCACTGGCACGGCCGGGATCTTCTTCCACGGTAATCGAGAACAGCATCGGCCAGATGTTGGCAAAGCCAAGACCCGCGGCCAGAACCGACGGAATGGCCAGCGCCGATCCGCCAAACATCAAACCCAGTCCGCCCAATAGCCCCAGGGCCGCAGACAAACGGAAGAAATTGCGCGGCGTCATTATCGTCAAGACCGCCCCGCCCAGCAGACGACCAACCGTCAGCATCAGGAAAAAGAAGGGGGCGCTGAATTTCTCGGCAGTGGCTTCGGCAACTCCGACTTCTTTCATCAGCGGCAGCAGGAACCGGCCCATCGAGGCTTCGGCTCCGACATACAAGAAAATTCCCAGAACCGCCAGGGCAAACACCGGTTTTTGCAGCAGGCCCAGACTTGACCCGATACTTGGAGGAACATCTGCTTTGGTTTCTTCAATTTTGAGCGTCATTACCCAGACAAAGGCAGCCGCCATCAGGACAAAAAAGATGGGGAACACGCCGCGCCAGCCCATCTTGGCCAGAATCGCAATGCTCGACAGCGCTGTGCCGCCGACAATGAAAGAAGACACCGTACTGCCGACACCCTTGAAACCCTGGGCAAAACTCAGGTTACGGCCATAAGTTCCCTCCGCGCTGACATCCCGCATAATCGGATTGCCCGCCACCTGAAGGAAGGTGGTGCCGACACCCAGAACAAAGATACAGACCAGAAGCAATACATAGTTGGGCACAATCAGACACGGCACCAGCATCGCAACCGCGTTAAGACCCAGCCCCAGCAGCAGCAGATTTTTCTTGCCGATGCGGGCCGCCAGCAGACCGCCCGGGACACTGAACACGGCAAAAGCGATGAACACAAAAAACGACAGCAGCGTCGCCATGAAATTGCTTAGTTGATAATTTTCCTTCACCGCATCCGACATCGGCCCCATTGCATCGGCGACACCCATGACAAAGAACGCCAGCAGAATGGGCAGGGTCTTCATTCTCATTTGGTTTTCCTTTCTGAAATATCGATTATTGAATTAAACCGCACAGTGTTAAACAATCACATCTTACTT
>JAFGQP010000113.1 GCA_016935635.1 Sedimentisphaerales bacterium | reverse complement strand
TGGACGCGCGGATTGGACACCACGCCCAGCAGCGTTGTCTCCCAGACCCGCATGAAGGTCGCCGCATCAAGGCTGCAATGTTCCGGCTTCCACGGATAATTGCCCACCGTCGGCACATAATGAAAGCCCGCGATGATATAATCGATACCGTCAATCAGCTCCGATGCCAGCCGCCCGTCGGTATAATCCGAATCGACATCCACCTCCGCCCCAATCGTCACCGGCACCGAGCAGGCAACTTTCGAAAAATCATCCCGGATTTTATCGATATAGCCCGCTGATTCATCATGATAAATATGGTCCGTGATGGCAATGCAGTCCAACTGCAATTCATCGGCCCGGCGGCAGATTACCTCCACCGTCATCCCCGGCGCGTGGCCGCAATATTCAGTATGAATATGAAAATCATATCGCATCATGCTGTTTTTTCCGTTTTATCTGAATCCACAAATATCCCGCCAGAGTCGCCGCCGCCAGATATCCCAGCGGCGCCGCCAGCAGAATCACTTTCAATCCCCATCGTTCGGCCACCGGCGCCAGCAGCCGCGGCACAAAGCTGGTAATCAGCCATGTTCCGCCGATGATAAACCCCATCCGCTGGCCGAGGTTCGCCCCCCCGGCCTGACGGGCCATACTGACCATCAGCGGATACGCACCATAACACAACAGGCCCAGCAAGGCAATCAGCCACGATGCCCAGCGATGCGTCACCGCCCCGGCATACAAAAAGCCAAATGGAATACCGCCCAGCAGCATCCACAGGCAGGTAACCAGTTCGCCTTTGCGAGCAGCCAGCCGCGAAACGACAATTCCGCCGACACCGCCGGCCAGGCTGAACAGCATCACCGAATAGCCGCCGAAGTTTAACTCAAATCCAAATTTCGCCAGCGCCTGCGGCACGGCCCAGACCACCACCGACGACGAGCTCCCGCCCAGCACCGCCATGACAAACACCGGCCAGAACGACACCTGCGCGGCCGGAACATCTTTTCGGGCGGCATGGTCCCCTTCGCAGGTCAGTCGGACCCGCAAAGACCACAAAATGACCATGGTCAGAATCGACATGATGCAAAACAGCCACAGCATCTCGAAACCCCACCGCTGGACCATCGCCGTAGCCGCCCAGCCGCCAAAGGCAAAACCCGCCACCCCGCCGGCCATAAAAATCGACGTACTGACCGCCGATGAAATCCCGTCCAGCGTATGCAGCGCCCGCATAAACTCCGGATGGCTCATCCCGACTCCGGCACCACAGACAGACAAAATCGCCACCGCCGGCCAGAATGATGAGGCCTGCCGGGGCAGCAGAATAAACGCCCCCAGACTTAGCGAGCAAGCCAATCCAATATAGAGGAATAGCGGGCGGGTCTTTTCGGGGCGTAAATGACCGATAACCACCTGAATTCCGTTGGCCGCCAGCAGAAAATACATCAGCAGCGACGCCCCGGCAGACAGATTAAACGCAAAGTCGTTTTGCACCTTCGGCAGGACGGTGTGCATCGTGCCGGGGAAACAGTCCACGACAAAATGCCCCGCCGTCAAAGCCGCTAACAAGGTCCATTGTCTCGATTTTATGCCGCTTGTTTCAATGCTCATAATGTCTTTCTTCGTCTAAAAGGGAGCATTTTAATCCATAACCGCATGCTACGCAACAGCATTCGCTCAAACCAGCCCCGGCGGCAGGCGCATAAAAAAAGCGGCCCCCTCATACCGGGACCGCCTTAAAATCCGCTATTTTACAGACTATTTCTTCAGAATACGGCAGTCAAAGATGCCGCCGGCAAAATTGCCTGGGTGAGCGGCAAATTTAATCCGGATTTTTTCCCTGCCTTTGACCATCTCGGCCGGAATGTCGTACTGGACATCCAAAAACTGGCCGGGCTTGTCGTTATTCAGCTTCTGCGTAACCAGTTTGACATCATCAATCAGGATATCAAATGTCCGGCCGCTGTCGCCGCCCCAGTACGTCACACTGAGCATCAACGGCGTCTCCGGCACGACCTTCATATCAAATGCAAACCATCCGCCGTCTGCGGCATGACGCCATTTACGTCCAAGGTGCTCGCCGATGCCGGTTCTGTCGCCATCCAGATTATGGTCGCGCTCCGGCTGCATCTGACCAATCAGAAGCACATCCACGGTGCGTGCTTGCAGTTCTTTGTGCAGCTGAAGCTGTTCCTGATATTCTTTCTGTTTCTTATCCCATTGCTCCGGGGTAAAGATGTCCATATACACGGTGTAAAGCTGGTCGGCCACCTCAAAATGCGGAATCAGTCGAATATCGGCCGCCTTCCATCCATCGGCACCTGGAACACGGGCAATCCCTTTGGCTTCAAATTTCAGCATCTGACCGTCGATGGGGGTAAACGCTTTCAGCAGGTCATCATTCGCCCCCAGCAGTGCCGGGGTGGGCTGATTGCCGTCCAAATCCGCACACAGCAGAATCGGTCCGTACAGAAACGCAACACGATTGGCGTTATCCGGCATGGACTGGATATGCCGTTTCATCGGCAGCCGCAGGTCAATCACATCGCCGTCGGCAAAGTCACGCTCAATCGCACAAAAACCTGCCGTATTGGTTTTTAAATCGACGGGCTTTCCATTCACCATTATCGTCATCCCATCGGTCCAGTAAGGCTTGCGAATCAGCACCGCAGCTTTGACTGTTTTGTCGCCGGTGAATGTCAGCTTGACCGTATCGCTGTAGGGAAAGCCGGTTTCCTGCTTGACCTGCAGGCCCTTTTCCTGCCAGTTCAGTTCAGATGCGATAAACAAATTGACATACAGCGTATCGCCCTTGTGATAATAAATACTTTCACCGTACTTGACGTGGTTTTCCATCCCTGTCCCGACGCAGCACCAGAATGAATTGAACGGATCACTGAAATGCTTGCGGGCAGGCATATCCAGAAAACCCTTGTACTTCATCATCCCGGTCACAGGGTGCTGGTGCGCCAGGATATGATTAAACAGCGCACGCTCATAATAATCGCCAAGTGCCGCCGCCGGCCGCCAGCTGAATAAATGCATCGTCAGCTTCAGCATGTTGTAGGTATTGCAGGTCTCGGTGGTATCATGCATTCGGTCATTGAGTTTGCCGGCCTGGCCAAAGTGCTCATCGGCGCTGTTGCCGCCGTTGACGTAGCTGTGAGAATAAATCACACGATCCCAGAAGAACTCGGCAATCGTTTTATAATACGGATTGCCGGTCAGCTCATACTGCCGTGCAGCGCCGATTATTTTTGGCACCTGGGTATTGGCGTGCTGGCCCGCCAGCCGATCCTCTTTGCGGCTCAGCGGATCCATGATGAATTTGTGCGTAAACCGCTCGGCCAGTGTCAGGTACTTTTCATCGCCGGTCACAGAATACAAATCCGCACAGATTTCTTTCATCCCGCCCTGTTCACAGGCCAGCATGGTCTGCCATTGAGCCTCGGTCAGCTTGTCGGTGACCGCGAAGGCCCAGTCCGTGAATTTTGTCCAGACCTCCAGCGCCTTGGCATTGTCACACAGCAGGTACGCATCGCGCAACCCCGCCATTTCCTTATGAATCGTGTACCATGGCACCCACAGGCCATTCAGGTCAAACCCCTGAGAGCGAACATCGCCGCGAGCAATTTCCTCAAAGCATTTCTTGCCGCCGGGAATCGCCGCCACGTAGCCGTTGCCGTTTTTATCCTGACACAGGGCCATTTCATCGACGATATAGGCGGCGCGTTCCTTAAACCGCACATCCCCGCTGGAGGCATACATCAGAGCACAGGCTGACAGGTAATGGCCCAGGCTATGGCCCGCCACACCCTGTGACTCCCATCCGCCATATACTTCGCCTTTGGGTTCAAGCCCGGCTTCCTTGCGAAACCACGACAGCAAACGGTCCGGCTCCAGACTCAGCAGATATGCCGCATCGCGCTCCATAGCCGCCTTGAAGGGGCCATCCAGCAATCGAACGGCCTTGAGGCTGAATGCATACGCTTCAATCGGTGTCGTGGGAGCCAGCTTGATTTTCGGCTGAGTGCTTTCGGCAACTACCGCCCAACTGCTGACCGACAGCACCGTTAACAGACCAATCAATATGGACTTCTTCATCATCATATCCTTTTGCCGATACGTTCAACGGTTTATTGTTTCGCGGGAATCCGCAGGATCGTTACCGACCACGGCTTGACAGGATACACAAACGACTTGCCCGCGCCTTCAAAGGTCGTTTCGACCGGGGCAACACGCTTCGGCTCATCCAGTGTATTTTCATCCGTCGGCCCGCTGCCGGTCAGGGTAATCACCTTCGCCTGGGCCTTCACCTCACCGACACCAGCAACCGCAATCTCGGCCGGCACAGATTCAGCAGAGGCATTGCACAGTTTGACAATCAAATCGCCGCTGGATTCTTCAAAGCCCGCATTGGCAAAGAACGTCCGGCTGACAGGATTACTCGCCTGAATGTCGTGAATAAGCTGGCCGTCCAGGTAACACTGCACACGCTTGCCGGACAGGGCAATCCTGACATCATACCAGCGCCCCGCCTCGATACTGCCGGCTTTTTCAGTCAGAATCCGGGCATCGCCGCCTTCGACGGCCTGAATGGCATGCTTGGTATTCATCCAGCCGCCGCAGTTCCATTGAAGCCAGCGCTGGTCATTATTGCGGAAGACCACCATAAAGCCCTCAGCGCCTGCATTTCGTTTGGCCTTCAGCTCAATGGTATAATCCGTCCAGGTCGTCTCACCGCATACCGTCAGGGTATCCTGAGCCCGCGCATCCGGCTGCCGATAGACACCCTTTTCGACCGACCACTGTCCAATGACGGGCTTCCAGCCGGCAGCCGCATTTGAAAAATCGGAGGCGTACAGGACTTTGTCGCCCTGTGTGACGCGAATGTCTTTGTATTCGGCATCTGCCAGCCAGGTCCGCAGCCCTATCCGGCCCTGCGGAGCATCTTCCTTGACATCCGAGGCTGTCACTGCCGTCTCGACAATGGTCGTGGGCTTGTGGTCGGCGAACATCTTCTGGACATAATATGAGCTGCGGCCCAGCACGCGCGAGCTGTCAAAGCGAATCAGGTTGACCGGCCATTCGCGATCGTTGACGTTCTCAAACAACGGCGCATACGAGGCCATTACCACGATATCGCTGTTGCGCTCCATGCCCATCATCCAGGCTGCTTCCGACAGCGCCCCCAGCAAGTTGCCCGAACGCACATCGCGATTGACGGCATACTCGCCGACATAAATCTTCGGCCCCTTGCGGTCGTAACTGTCATAGCGATTGGCATTGCTGAAAAACCAGCTCGGCGCCACATAAAAATGCTCATCGACGATTTCCATCGGCGCATTGGGAATCGGCTGGTCGGCAATGGTAATAACGTCCGGATATTTTTTCTTAATCGCATTATAGAAAACCGCATAATGCCTGTGATACGCATCGCCGTGGTTTTCATTGCCGATTTCAACATATTTAATTTTAAACGGTTTTGGATGGCCGTTTTTGGCCCGCATCGCACCCCAGGGATTCGAAGTCGGGGCCATCGCATAATCCAGTGCATCCAGTGTGTCCTGGACAAATTCGTTCAGTTCATCAGGGTCTGTAACAAACTCCGCACGGCGGGCCTGACAGCTCATGCCGACATTGACCACATACATCGGCACCGCCCCCAGGTCTTCGGCCAGCTGCAGAAATTCATGATAGCCAAGGCCATCGGTTGCCCGATACCCCCACAGGTCCCAGTGCCCGGGCCGCTCGGCAATATCGCCAACCGTCTTCTTCCATTGAATCCGATTCTCCAGCGTACAGCCTTCGACCACACATCCGCCCGGAAACCGCAGAAACGCCGGACGGAGTCCCTGCAGCATGGCCACAAGGTCTTCACGCAGGCCGCCGGGCCGCTTCTTGTAGGTATTTTCCGGAAACAGAGACACCATATCCAGCCACATCACGCCCGGCTTTGAAAACCCAATCGCCAGTCGGGATTTTACATCGGCTGCATCAGCCTTGAGGCTGCACGAATACCGCTTCCAGTCGCCGCCGACATTTGCCACTTTGGTTTCAGCATAAACCGCGCTGCCGTCGGCCTTCTCAAGGCGTACCGTCACATCCGCCTTGTGCCCGTTTTCACTGCGGGCATAAAAGCTCAGATGATAGGTTTCACCCTTGCGAACCGACATCCCCCAGTAGCCTTCATTCGCCACGCCGGCAAAGCCGCCTGCCGATTCTACCTCGACCCGCATCGACAGCGGAGTTTTGTCATTGAGCGGACTAGCTTCATCCACTTGAATCGCCAGCTTTGCGCCGCCCTGTTCCACTTTGGACCATGCATGCAGATCAGACTTGACCCACTTGTGATAACGCCAGCCGTTGTTGGTAATCAGGCCGCCGTTTTCCACACGGGCATTTCCCGGAGGCAGATGCTCTTCAAACGAGCGGTTCTGCACCATTTCCGCATACAGGCCGCCATCACCGGCATGATTGATTTCCTCATAAAAGATTCCATACAGGTCCGGACTGACCTGGACTTGTTTTCCATCGGCCTTGATATCCACCCGCACCGCCTGTGCCGCCTGATATAATCCAATCAGACCCATCGCACAAGCCATCATCACCCGCATTTGCAATGTGATATGTCGCATGTTTTTATCCTTTATCGTATGAAATTCTTATTCAATAGTTAATAATACAACGGATTTGGACGGCAGTGTTGCATGGAGCGTGCCGTCTTTGAGTTCAAATGCCTTGAACTCCGCCGGCTTGACCGCATCCGGCTTTTCGAAGGTATTGTGTGCATTCATCTTCTCATCCGTCAGCACCCGCCCGCGAACACTTTTGGCAGTCACGCCTTTCAGCTCACAGGTCAGCTCCGCCGGCACGGTCGGGTCCAGATTGGCCAGTGTAATATGAATCACGCCCGCCTTGTTTTTGGACGCCGACACATTCAGCGATGGCAGCGTGTCATTGCCGGACTGATACCCATTGCAGGCCAGCTCGCTGACCAGCAGTGCCGCACCCTGATGCACTTTGAACAGCTCAAAGACATGATACGTCGGCGTCAGCAGCATTTTTTCCTTGTCCGTCAGAATCATCGCCTGCAGCACATTGTTAATCTGAGCGATGTTGCACATCTTGACTCGGTCGCTGTGATTGTTAAAGGTATTCAAATAGATCGCCGCCGACACCGCATCCCGCAGCGTATTCTGCTGGTATAAAAATCCCCCCTTGGTGCCCGGCTCCTCATCCCACCAGGTGCCGTACTCATCAATATACAAGTCCACACGCCCGCGGGGATCATACCGGTCCATAATCTTCTTGTTCTCACGGATGAGGTTGTCAACATGCAGCGTATTCTTCATCAGGGCAAACCATTCCCGCTCATCAAAATTCGTGGCGCTGCCTTTCTTTCCCTGATCCCAGGAGCCCAGCCCGCGCACATAGTAATGCTGTCCGTATGCATCCATTCGCGTGCCGATATTTTTCATAATCGATTCGGCCCACTTCATATCCTCACCATTCGGTCCGCAGGCAACCCTGGTAATCCGGCTGCCGGGGTAATTTCGAACATAAGTCGCATACCGTTTATACACATCCGAGTAATATTCCGGCGTCATATTCCCGCCGCAGCCCCAGTTCTCATTTCCAACACCGACATACTTAATCTTCCAGGGCTTCTCCCGGCCGTTGGTACGCCGCAGATTCGCCATTTCGCTGTCCCCATCAAAGGTCATATACTCAATCCAGTCCTGCAGTTCCTCCACGGTGCCGGAGCCGACATTGCCGGCGATATAGGCCTCGCAGCCCAGCATCTCACACAGGTCCAGAAACTCATGCGTACCAAAAGCGTTGGTTTCGGTGACCATGCCCCAGTGGGTATTGACCATTTTCGGCCGTTTATCCCGGGGCCCGATGCCGTCCTTCCAGTGATACTCATCCGCAAAACACCCGCCCGGCCATCGCAGAACCGGGATATTCAGCTTTTTCAGCGCCTCCACCACATCCGTCCGAATCCCGCGCACATTCGGAATCGCCGAATCCTCACCGACCCAGAATCCCTCATACACACATCGACCCAGGTGCTCGGCAAAGTGCCCGTAAATCTCAGGTTCAATCGTTGAAGTGCCCCTGGAAGCATCAATCACGAGAGTATTGACCTTCTCCGACCCGGAATAAATCGTCGTCCCGGCCATCGCAACCCCGACTCCCGCGATTATGCTTGCAAATACCGCCCATCGTACCATCTTCATAACTTTTTCTCCTTGTTTGTGATGTTTATATATCCTGTATTTTACAGTTAATTTTGGATTTGATCTGCCTTTTTGACCGCGAGAAAATGTCTATGCCATAAAAACCTCCGTTTAAGCTGACCGAATTTCGCACCATTCGTATTTACGATATAGTACAGTATAGTACAGTAAAAGCAAAAATTTTTTTCCCGCTGCTTTGCGGAAAATCAGACTATCAGATGCCGCCGGGTCAAATTTTGTTTCACTTCACATGGGAATTCGAACAAATTCGTCATATTTTTCGAATTTAAGACCTCGTCAGCAGTCCCGGACTGCATAATCCGACCTTCCTTGAGCAGCAAAACCCCTGTCGTCCATGGGCCGATTTCCTCAATATGATGCGTAACCATAATCATTGACGGCGCCTGTACCATCCCCGCGAAGTGCTCCAAATCCTTCAGAAAACGCACTCTTGCCGCCGGGTCCAGCCCCGCACACGGTTCATCCAAAATCAGCACCCTGGGCTGGTTGACCAGTGCACGGGCAATCAGCACTTTCTGCTGTTCGCCCTGCGAAAGCGTCCCAAACCTTTGCCGGGCAAGAACTTGCGCATTCAGCATGCCCAGCGCCTGCATCGCCTGCTCGTATTCAGCATCCGTAAAGGTCCGAAACAGCCCCAATGACGCCTCAATCCCCGACGCCGCGATATCAATAGCCTTGTCCTCAGCCGGCAGTCGCTGTTCAATCGACGAACTGACCCATCCGACCAGCTTTCGCAGTTCCCGAATATTGGTCTGACCGAACCGCTGGCCCAGCACCGACACCTGACCAAACGTCGGCCATTCATAGCCGGTGATAATCTTCAGCAGCGTAGTCTTGCCCGAGCCATTGGCCCCCATGATTGCCCAATGCTGCCCGGGCGCGATCCGCCAGTCAATCCCTGACAAAATCGTTTTATTCTGCCGGATAAAATGGATATTGGACAGCTCAATAACCGCCGGAGTTTCTCCGGAATACGTACTCATAAGCCTTTTCCGGACTTAAATTGCAAACTTCTTGCCCGTCAGCTTCTCAAAAGCCTCGATATACTTGGCTGCGGTCTTGGCAACAATATCGGCAGGCAGCTCCACTCCCGGACCGGACTTATCGAATTTGATATCTTCCAGATAATTCCGAACAAACTGCTTATCAAAGCTTTCTTGATCCCGCCCTGGCTGATATTTGTCTGCAGGCCAGAACCGTGACGAATCCGGCGTCAACACTTCATCAATCAGGATAATCCGCCCGTCAATCTCACCCCATTCAAACTTCGTATCGGCCAGAATAATCCCTCGGGACTCTGCGTATTCACTGGCCTTTTTAAAGACCTCAATGCTCTTATCGCGGACATACTCGGCCTTCTGTTGTCCTAAAGTTTTAACTGCTTCCTCAAAACTGATATTTTCGTCGTGCTGCCCCTGCTCGGCCTTGGTCGAGGGTGTAAAAATCGGCTCCGGCAGCTTATCGCACTGCCGCAGTCCGGCCGGCAGCTTAATCCCGCATACTGTTCCCTGTTTCTGATATTCCTTCCAGCCTGAACCAGTTATATACCCTCGCACGATGCACTCAACCGGCAGTACCTGTGTCTTTTTGACCAGCATGGACCGGCCCACCAACTGCTCGGCATAATCACAGAACGGCGCCGGATACTGCTTCGGATCATCCGACAGCAGGTGGTTTTCCACCACGCCAGCCAGAAATGCAAACCAGAACTTCGATATCTGCGTCAGCACCTGCCCCTTATGCGGAATACCCGTTTTCATAATCACGTCAAAAGCGCTGAGTCGGTCGGATGCCGCCAACAGCATCTTGTCGCCCAAATCATACACATCCCGCACTTTGCCCCGCCGAACGTTGGTATTCGGTATCTGCGTCTGTAATATCACATTGGCCATAATCATTCTCCAATATCTTGCTTTTTTGCAACCGGCCCAGCCGCCCAGACCGTCCCCATACTATACTCTCCTATGAACCATTTGTCCATCGCCTACCTAAAAACCCTGTCCCCAACAGACAATATTCATCTGAGTGCAAATTGTTGTATTAATTTGTATGGTAAAACAAAAAAAGCGGGTTTAAGCCCGCCTTGAAATGGTTTAGAAATAACCTTTGCACCGTGCCTATTTCGGCAGGTATTTGAATTTTTGACCGCCGATAGATGCGTCAATCATCAGACCTTTGTCTGCAATGATAAAAATTGCCATGCCGTCACGATAGTCGGCTTTGGCCGCCGCACCGGCATCTAATGCAACTGCCGTCGCCTGCGCGGAGAAAGTAAACTCGCCAGTCATAAAGACTTCCAAATCGGCATTGGTCCGAAAGAAGATAATCTCCCGGAAGCTCTCGCCGCCCAGCGAAGCCCCAATTG
Source organism: Sedimentisphaerales bacterium (assembly GCA_016935635.1). Classification (GTDB taxonomy): domain Bacteria; phylum Planctomycetota; class Phycisphaerae; order Sedimentisphaerales; family Anaerohalosphaeraceae; genus Anaeroglomus. The sequence goes on along the minus strand of JAFGQP010000113.1, from coordinate 4,684 downwards.
TTGCCTGACTGAGGCTGGTATAGCCGACAAGTTGTCCTTTTTTATACACTTCGCCCTGTCCCCAGGCCCCGCCGATAATAAAGGCTCCTTTGCCCACCTTGGGCAAAACAGCATAGCCTTCTGAATCGCGGAAAAAACGTTCAATACCTGGGTCTTTGGCTTTAAACTCAGCAATCGCTTGCTTGACTTCAGCATTCAAAACCGCTTTTCCTTCATCCCGTTCAGGAGCGGTAGCACAGCCGGATGCCCAAATAATTGCAGGAACAACCAGACAATAAATGGCTTTTTTCATACCGATTCCTTTCTCTTCATTATTTTCCAGTTGGTAGTTTGGCATATTTCTGGTTATCATAGTAGGGAAAGAGCCCGTGACTTTCAAGCATTTTTACATAAGTGTCCAGAGCAAATGAAGCCAAAATTGAAAGGGGCAGCCATGAAAACATTAAATAGAGTACTGTTTTTGTCAATTTTCTGTATCGTCGGGTGCGTGCCGAGTCTGCATGAGCTTTATACCAAGGAGACGGTAGTCTATGACACCGCCCTGCTGGGAGACTGGGAAGGAGAAGATACGGTATGGCAGTTTACCGGCGATCCGAACGACAAACGCTACACCATTGTGATCACCGAAGAAGACCAGGATCATGGCACGCTGGAAAATCGTTTTGAGGGCCGGTTGGTGGAATTGTCGGACGTGCGGTATCTGGATTTGTTCCCGCACAGCGATGTTAAACTGAATGTCGGGAGTGTGTATGCCGGGCATCTGCTTCGCGCCCATACCTTCTGGCGAGTCGAGATCCGCGAAGGCAAATTGCTGATAGCCGCAATCAATCCGGATTTTCTGGACAAGCTGATCGAAAAGGACCCGACAATTGTCAAGCATGAAAAAACGCAGGATACGCTGGTGCTGACCGCCTCGCCGCGCGAGCTGCAGGGCTTTATCCGCAAATATAACGCGGTGGAAGGCTTTTTTAGCGATCCGATAGAACTGGAACCAAAGATTGTCATCAAAAAATAATGCATAAAACAACACAACGACTGATTGAGCTGGACAAGAAGTACCTTTGGCATCCCTTTACCCAGATGACCGACTGGCTTGCGGGTGAGCCGGTGATTATCGAACGAGGCGAAGGGTATCATATAATGGACACCGAAGGCCGGCGTTATATCGATGGCATCAGCAGTCTGTGGTGCAACGTGCACGGCCACAGCGTGCGGATGATCGATGAAGCGATCCGCCGTCAGCTGGACGAGATTGCCCACAGCACCCTGCTGGGACTGGGGCAAAGCCGTTCGATTGAGCTGGCCGAACGGCTGATTCAGATTGCCCCGCCCGGCCTGGCCAGGGTCTTCTACTCCGACAGCGGCGCCACTGCCGTGGAAATCGCCCTCAAGATGGCCTACCAATACTGGCACAACCGCGGCGATAAGCAGCGTACACGGTTCATCGCCCTGCGAGAATCCTATCACGGCGACACTGTCGGCTCGGTCAGTGTCGGAGGGATGGCATTATTTCACGGAATTTACAAGCCGCTGCTGTTTGAGACCCTGTTTGCCCCGACACCGCATCCGTACCGCTTTAACGGAACACCGCAGCAATGTGCCCAGTACAGTCTTGATGCCATGGAAAGCCTGCTCAAAGACAACGCCGGAACAATTGCCGGGATTATCCTGGAACCCATGATTCAGGGCGCAGCAGGCATGATTGTTCATCCGGCCGGTTTTCTCAAGGGTGTCGAAACACTGGCCCGCAAATATGATGTACTGCTGATTGTCGATGAAGTCGCTACCGGATTCGGGCGGACAGGCAAGATGTTTGCCTGCGAACACGAAGACATCCGGCCCGACCTGATGTGCATAGCCAAGGGCATCTCCGGCGGGTATCTGCCGCTGGCGGCAACGCTGACGACGCAGGCGATTTTCGATGCGTTCCTCGGCCGGGTGGAGGATTTCAAGACCTTCTATCACGGTCATACCTATACCGGCAATGCCCTGGCCTGTGCAGCGGGACTGGCAAACCTGGATTTATTCGAAAAAAATCACGTACTGAAAAAAATCCCCGAAAAGAAGGACTTGATTTTTGTGGCCCTGGAAGATATTCGGGCGCTGCCGTTTGTTGGAGATGTGCGGCAATGCGGTATGATGGCCGGTATTGAACTGGTCAAAAACAAAGAGACCAGAGAATCCTTTGAATACAAACACACCATCGGGGCCAGACTCTGCGCGGCGATGCGGCCCAAGGGGGTCATGCTGCGGCCGCTGGGGGATGTCATCGTGCTGATGCCCGCCCCGGCCATGGACCGAATGACATTAACCAAGCTGCTGGCGGTGGTCAGCGACACCATTCAGAACGACCTGCCGGGAATTGTCAAAGGGCTGTATACCCAACGGGTATGATTATTCCGCGGCGGCCACAGGCCGCTTTTATGCCGCGCGTATTCACTGGATTAGGTTACCCTACATAGCCGCGGTGATAAAGTTGTTGCTGGAAGCTGGCGGCTGATAGCTGTTTAGCCGCGACGAACCGGAAAATTTTAAGTAGGATCAGTATAAATGAATCTGCGAGACCTCCATTTTCAAAAGACCAAAGGGCTGTTTATCACCGGCACCGATACCGGTGTAGGCAAGACCCTCATCACCGGCGGCATTGCTAAAATTCTAAGACAATATAATCTGAAAGTCGGCGTCTTTAAACCGATTGCCACCGGCTGCCGCGACGAACGCGGAGGGCTGGTCGGTGCCGATGCGGAGTTTCTGGCGATGTGTGCGGAGACGAATTTCCCTCTGTCGGTGATTACACCGGCCTGCTATAAAATCCCCGCCGCGCCGGTCGTGTGTATCCGGGCGGAAAAGCGGCCGATTGATTATGAACAGATTGCCGCAATGTACAACTATCTGGCCGGGATTTGCGATGTCGTCCTGGTCGAAGGCATCGGGGGAGTGATAGTGCCGCTGGATGAAGAGCATACAATTCTCGATTTGGCGGTTCAGATTGGGCTGCCCGCAGTGGTCGTGGCCCGGCCCAGCCTGGGGACGATTAATCATTCCCTGCTGACGATTGAGGCCATTCGCCGGACAAATCTGCCGCTGGCCGGGGTGGTCATCAGCGGTTACAACACCGCCACCGCCGAACTCGCCGAAGAAACCGCCCCGGATATCATCGCCGGGTTCGGCAAGACCGATATTCTGGCCGTAGTCGGCTATGATGAAGAATCCAGTGTCGAACAGCTTCGCATCGGCCCCATGACCCTGGCCGGCCTTGACGAATGCCCGTGGTATTCACGGATTATGGGACAGGGATTCCACAAGGGCTGATTCTTTCTGCTGTTGGTATTCCTCTTTGGTCGGAATCACAATGGTCATCTGATATTTTTTCTGCCCCGGCACAAGCTTGATCGGGATTACCATTTGCTGATAGAGATTCGCGTAATCACGGTCGAGATTTTGGAGGCGTTGTCTTTCTTTAAAGGGATCCAGGCGATGCACTTCCAGTATATAATCTGTGGCTTGCTGTATATACACTCTTAATTCTTCTGCATCAGGAGGAATGTTGTCGAATTTGACAAAACCTTCAGCATTAGTTCGTTTTTCAAGTTTATCCCGCTGCCAGCAAATATTAAAATGTCTGTTACGATCCAAATGACCATCAAGCTCAACCTTCATTTCTGGAATCGGATTACCGAATGAATTGGTTACAAAAATGTCTACTTGTGTTTCAGGGCGAATAGCGGTCAGCTCGATATTATACTCTTTCTGGTTAGGGCTATAGGGTATGTTTATCCCAACGTTGGGATAATAAAGCATCTTGTCATATTGCTCCCGCTGATTAATCATATCATACGGATTGCTCCAGGCTAATTGAGCTTCCAAGCCAAGTCCATCGATATCAGGACATCCTTTCATTTCAAACCTGCCGTTAGGATCCGTTTTTGCCGAACAGTCTTTGAGATTTATGTTCGGAGCGGTCAGCGTTATCCAGCGGTCTGCCAAAGCAATGCCGTAATTATCCTTTAAAATGCCGCGAATAGTGACCTGCTGCAGATTGAGCGAAATGTTATAGTCTAAATGACTCAATGGTTCCTCAAGGATCAATTCCTTGATCTCCCCTGTATATCCCGGCGCGGAGACGGTAATTTCAAAACGACAGTATTTCCACAGGGATGGAAGTTGTTTGATTGCATAATAACCATTCGCTCCAGACGCTGCAGAAAATGTCCATTTGAAATGGTCGCTGTAAAGAGGAAATATCTTTCCCGATTCTGCACCAAATTGATATTTGCATGTCAATTGGGCTCCGGAAATGGAATAGCCATCCTTGTCCATAACATAACCTGCAATTGTACCGGTTGGCTGCATAACCAGTACAATGTCTTTAACAACAGGATCTTTAAGTGAGGAGGATAATGTTGGATACGGGGTTGTGATACCATTTTCGGTTCGAGTCCCTGTTATAACCTCTCTTTCAGAAACAATAGTGCCGCCGTAGCCGGGTATCAGATCTTTGTCAAAGTCAAGATAGTCGCAGTCCTCATATAAAATTGTCCAGGCGGCAAAATCCTGTCGATCTGGCAATATCGCCCAAAAATAAAGCGGCAGATTTACATTGGATGTGTTATGAGGGAATTTATCGGGTATTTTGATTTCAAACAGTCCCGTGCTGTCTGTGGTTCCTTTGAGATATTCAAGG
>JAFGQP010000112.1 GCA_016935635.1 Sedimentisphaerales bacterium | reverse complement strand
TTTTTCAAAACAAAGCCAATTTCCCCATTTTTGACCTGAAAATAAGGGTCTCCGTAGAAAACAAACCCAATCCGAAAGCTGGAAGCTGGCCGCTGGCAGCTTTTTCACCAAACAAACCCAATCCCATCCCTCCTGTAACACATTTCCCTTTGCGGATGTCTTAATCCATGGATATAATGGTGACCATAATTTCTGCTGAAAACGGTTAACTTTCTCTTGAATAAATGGACTGAACTGGAGATATCTGCTCTTGTACCATAAAAACCTTAACTCGCTAAGGTTTATCTTCTATACGATGGGGCTTCTTTCCATTGTGATTGTCGCGGGCTGCAACCCGGGCCGGCAGCGCATGGAAGAGTTCAACGGCCTCTACCAGCAAGGCCAGTTTCACGAAGCCGAAAAATTCTGTGCCGACAAGATCAATAATCACACCAATCCCGGCCGGGAAGACCTCCTCTGGGCCCTCCAGTTAGCCGCCGTCCAGCGGGCCCAGAAAAAGTATGACGACAGCACCCTCTGGTTTGACCGCTGCGAAGATATGATGAAGACCTTCGACCCGCAGTGGCGCGAGACCGACATCATCGGTACCACCCTGGTCAATGATAACATTATTCCTTATCGAGGCCAGACTTACGACGGCATCCTGGTCAATACCTACAAAGCCCTGAATTTCATCGCCATCGGCAAAGATGACCTGGCTCGTGTGGAATTCAACCGCGCCATGGAACGCCAGACCCGCGCCAAAGAAAAGTACAGTGACGAAATCCAGAAGGAAAAAGACAAACTGGATAAGCTTAACGCCGACAAAAAGGTGGACTACTCCAAATCCAGCGACAATCCCGACATTAAAAGCCGCATTCAGCAGGCTTATCCGCAGATTTATGAATTTGAGGCCTATCCGGACTTTACCAATCCGTTTTCAACCTACCTTGCGGGTGTCTTTTTTACCATCCTTGGCGATGTGGGCAAAGCCAGAGATTTACTGCGTGAAAGTGCCGGGATGGTCCCCGACAATCCCTATATCCAAAAAGACTTTGAGGTCTCAGACCGCTGGATAAACGACCTTGCAACACCGGAACCGACGGTCTGGGTCTTTTTTGAGAATGGAGTTGGCCCGATTAAAGATGAGTACCGTGTGGATTTACCGCTTTTCCTGTTCACTGGGCATGTTTATTATGCCGGCATTGCTTTGCCAAGATTAGTGGAACGCTGGCCCGCCACGCCGCGTCTATCTGTACAGAGCAATGGTCAAACATTCCAGACTGAAATAGTCGGGGATATGGACCGAGTGATTCAGACAGAATTCGCCAAGGAATATCCATGGATTATTACCCGGGCGATTGTCGCTGCGGGCACCAAGGCGGCTGCTCAGGTGGCTATGCTTCAGCAGGACGAAAACTCCAATCAACTGGCTGCAGCAGCCATAGCATTATATAGCTGGGCAACAACGACCGCGGACCTCAGAATCTGGTCGGCACTGCCCAAAAATTTCCAGGTTGCCCGGATTCCCATGCCGGTCGATGGAAAACTGGATATCCGCAGTCCGCAGGGATACACTTATCCGATTGTGATTCATCCTTGCAGATATGCGATCGTCTATATTAAAATGGTATCGGCTTTGATTGAGCCGACAATAGAAGTTACAGCGTATTAACAGAGATCCTTATTGAAAGGGGCTGTCATGAAGAAAACAGCAATTGCAATGTGTGTGGTGGTGTTACTGGCGGGATGTTATCAGGCTCACGATGAACGGGTACAGGTCGCTCCGGGCGTCCGCAACGACAGCCTGGGCAACAATATCATTACCCGCCCGCTGGGCGGTATTGTCAGTTTTGTCATCGGTGAAGGGGTTGTGGTCAATAACGTCAAAGAAGCCCGAACCCCGGAAGGATTCCTCGAAGTGCAGGTCTCCGGCTTTAACCAGTCCATGTTCAAGAAACGCTTTGACTACAAGACCGACTGGCTGGACAGCAACGGCATGCTCATTGACACGGTGATGTCCAAATGGATGACGGTATCGGTTACTCCCAAGTCAACCTTTACATTCAAGGTGACTTCACCGACAGCCGACTCGGCGGACTTCCGTATCAATACCCGCATCGCTAGGAATCTGGACAAATAAAACCGTCACGGCCACGCGTCTGAAACAAGTTTATATCAATAATCGGAATCATAAACATCGTTTAGGAGAACAGTCTCATGAAGACAAAATGGTTTACACTAAGTGTTGCAGCCTGGGCATTCATTATCGCCGGATGTACCCCGCCGACGAAAAATATCGACACCGCCAATGACGAAGGCAAAGCGGTGATGGAGCTGGATTATCGCGATTTTGATCAGGCCGCCACCGAGATGGTTCAATCCATGCTGTCGTCCGGTGTGTTTAAAAAGGTTGATGGAAACCGCTATGTGGTCACTACCGCCAAAATCATCAATGACACGATGCAGCGGATTGACACCGACCAACTGACCTTCAAAATCGAGCAGGACCTGATCAACAGCGGGCAGGTAGTCATGACGGCTGCCGTCGGCGGAAAGGGAGCCACGGATCAGATGGTCTATCAAATGCGTGACCTGCGGGATTCCGAAAAAAGCGACGAGTTCAAGCAGGGTACCATGCCCGGCAAGGGCCAGATTATCGCACCGGAATTGAGCATCTCGGGCAAGATTTACCAGAAGAATATCCGTTATGACAACAATATCCAGCAGGTGGAATACTATTTTCAGCTTCGCGTCGCGGAAATCGCCTCGGGCTTAAGCTACTGGCAGAAAGAGGCCTTCATCGGCAAACGCGGCAGCAAAAAAGTCGTCCCCTGGTAATCGGATTCCGGTCGGTCATAACGGCATGAATGAGCCGTTTGACTTCATACCGCATTATCGCCATATTGACATTGACGGGCGGGCTGCCAAAGACCGCCCTTTTTTATCCAGAAATAGCAAACAGCGGGGGTATATTTTCTGAGAGTTTGCCGTTGACCTGGTCGTTGCAACTCTGTATAGTAGCTCGTTTATTTGATTAAATTCCAAACGAGATGAAAGGACTTTTATATGACAAAACCTGCAAGGACGAGATTTAACGGTCGCGGGCATCTGTTTACCAGCGAATCGGTAACCATGGGACACCCCGATAAAGTGGCCGACCAGATTTCGGATGCGGTATTGGATGCATTGCTGGCCCAGGACCCCAACAGCCGGGTAGCCTGCGAAACACTTGTAACTACCGGTATGGCCGTGATATCCGGCGAAGTCACCACAAAAGCACAAGTCCATATTCCTGATGTTGTAAGACAGACAATCCGGGAAATCGGATACAACGACCCCGCCGTGGGCTTTGATGCAGACAACTGTGCGGTCATGGTCACTCTGGGCCGACAAAGCCCAGACATCTCTCAGGGCGTCACGGAAGGCCAGGGTCTGCACAGAGAACAAGGCGCCGGCGACCAGGGCCTGATGTTTGGTTATGCCTGTAAAGAAACCCCTGCCTATATGCCCCTGCCGATTTATCTGGCTCACGAACTGACCAACCGTCTTGCCAGGCTGCGTCAAAGCGGCAAGGCCAAATGGCTCCGGCCGGACGGCAAAAGCCAGGTTACCGTGCAATACGGCGACAACGGCAAGCCTGAACGGATTCACACCGTGGTCATTTCGACCCAGCACACCGAAGACATCAGCTACAACAAGCTCCGCAAGCAGATTATCGAGCAGGTCATTATGCCGGTGCTGCCCAAGAAACTCGTTGACAAGAAGATGATTATTCATGTCAATCCGACCGGACGTTTTGTCGTCGGCGGCCCCAAGGGCGACTGCGGATTAACCGGACGCAAGATTATCGTGGATACCTATGGCGGACGCGGCAGTCATGGCGGCGGCGCCTTCAGCGGCAAAGACCCCAGCAAAGTGGATCGCTCAGCGAGCTATATGGCCCGCTATATCGCCAAGAATATCGTTGCTGCCGACCTGGCGGATGCCTGTGAAGTTCAGCTCAGCTATGCCATCGGTATAGCCGAGCCGGTCAGCGTGATGGTCGATACCGAAGGGACGGCCAAAATTGACGAATACAAGATTGAGGATATTGTCCGGAAACTGTTCCCGCTGACTCCCAAGAAGATGATTCAGCACCTGAATCTGAAACGGCCGATTTTCAAAGAAACCGCCCGCAACGGGCATTTTGGCCGTAATCAGTCGACTTTCACCTGGGAAAAGCTGGATATGGTTGCTGCCTTAAGAAAGGCCGCCGGCTTGAAATAATTGCCCCCCTGTTTGACTCTGACAAGGCCCGGTTTACATGCCGGGCCTTTTTTTGTTTCCATCACACAATGGCTCATTGCCCGGCCGGCTCGGATTCGAACTTATAGCCGAACTCACGAACGGTGTGAATATAGTGCGGACTCTGGGGGGATTTCTCGATTTTATTGCGGAGGGTGGTGACACAGCGGTCCACGCTGCGCGGGGTGACAAAATAGTTATAGCCCCAGACCTGATTGAGCAGCGAATCTCGAGTCAGTACCCTGCCGGGATTTTCAAGGAAATGACATAGGAGACGGTATTCCTTGGGGGTCAGCTTGATGGGTTTGCCCTGACGGGTCAGGCTGCAGGACGTGGTATCCAGCACATAGTCGCCGAAGGTGTATACCGTCGTTTCGGGCTGGCGTTTGCGACGCAGGAAGGCGTTTGCCCGAGCCAGCAGTTCCTTGATGCTGAATGGCTTGGTGACATAATCATCGGCTCCCAGATTCAGGCCGAGCACGACATCGGACTCTTCGCCCTTGGCCGTCAGCATCATAATCGGCATGTCCAGCTTTTCCCTGCGAATCAGACGGCAGATTTCATAACCATTGATTTTGGGCAGCATGATATCCAGAATAATCAGGTCGGGCCGGGCATCGATGGCAATTTCCAGCCCCTTTTCACCATCGGCGGCCAAAAGCACATTGTAGCCCTGCCGGGTGAAGTTATCTTTCAAGCCCCGCAGCATCGCGGCATCATCTTCAATGATTAGTACCGTTTCCATTTTTGTTTAATTATGTATATTCAGCTTCACTGTGAAGATACTGCCTTCTGCAACCTTGCTTTTGACTTCAATCACACCCTTGTGGGCATTGACAATATATTTTACAATACTCAGGCCCAGGCCGCAACCTTCTACCCGGCGGGACAGGCGGTTGTCCACCTGATAAAAGCGGCCGAAAATCTTTTTGTGCAATCGCCGGGGAATGCCCAGTCCATTATCAGCCACAGCAAAACAGATTCGGTCATTTTCGGCACAGGCACTGAAGCGAATGGTTTTATGGTCCAACGAATACTTCCAGGCATTATCCAGCAGATTGACAAGAACCGTAACCATGGCATCTTTATCGGCCTGGATTTGCGGCAGGTTTTCGGCGATAGAGACAGAGAAATCGCAGCCAGGCTGGGTCATCTTGGAATGGACCGTTTCGACGGCAGCCCGGACGATGTCGGCGGGATGGACCGGCTTGAATTCAAAGACCTGCTTGTTTCGTTCCATCCGCGAGAAGGTCAGAAAACTGTCGATCATGCGGCTGAGCCGTTCGTTTTCCCGGCCAATCAGCTCCAGATACTCTTTGCATTGCTGCTGGTTGGCATAGCTTCCGTCCAGCAGCGTATCGACCAGCAGCCGCATGGATGACAGCGGGGTTTTGAGTTCATGGGTAACCGTGGCGATAAAATTGTTTTTGAGCCGGTTGAGACGAATCTGCCGGCCAATCATCTGGGCAGTCAGCGCCCCGCAGACCAAAAACAGCACCACTACCAGCAGACCTACCCAGATATAAACGGCGACCTGTCTACTGGCAGCGGTTTCAAATGCCGAACTTTCAATATATAGAGCGACGGACCATTCGGGAAAGTAACTGCTGCCCAGAGGCAGTTTTAGAAAGGGCTTGCGGTCTGCAGGGACAGAATCTCCTGCCGCAAGGATTCCTCTGGCATCATCAATACTGCATTCGGCGGGAAAGCTCTTCACTTCAGACAGATACGGTGCAAACCATCCCGAAACCGTCTGCGGATTGAATACCATCAGCGTCAGGAACTCGCCTTCATGTCCGGTTTGTCCTGAACAGACACCATAGACAGGCCGGTCGGCATCAAGGCAAAGGACCGCACTCTGGACAATTCCGGGTGTGGTCACAAATGAAGGGGCAGGATAATATTGCGCGACAGTCAGTGAGGTGTTCAGCCGAGCCTGAAGCCATGCGGCATGCTTTTTTTGGTTTTCCAATTCAGGATTGTCGGTAATCGATGCGCCATAGTCCATCAATCGATTCAATGCGTAAAGCTGGACATCCGCCGGGGCGATTTTGCCGGCCTGTGCGGATTTGCCCAGTATCGCAAAATCATCGCTGGTGCGAGTACCCTGCATCACATAGTCAAATGCCTGAGACAGTCTTAAGCGGAAGACCTGCGAGTCACTATCTTTCAGACAGTCCAGCAAAAACAGATACGCCCGGCATTTCTGGGCACGCAGAGCCAAATCATCCTCATCCGGTTCGGCCAGTATGCTGTCCAATAGTGCGGCGGCATCAGCACTGCGATCCAGCTTATACAGACAGCGGGCCTGAGAGACCATCGCAAGGATTTTGATGGCGGGATTTTCGGTGGATTCGGCGAGGGTCTGGTATTGGGCATAAGCGTCTTCCAATTCCCTGCTGCCGTATTCGAGCACAGCAATTGCGGCAAAACGCTGCTGATCGGCCAGCGAAATTCCCGGATCCACCATCGGGTAAACAAGCTGCCCGTTGCTGTCATAGACTACAAACCCATCGCTGTAAACCATCGCCAGTTGCGAATTGATGTGGTCAAAGTCAAGATGATCCTTTGCGGCGGTTTCCATCCGTTGCTGGTAAATCTCCGACAATTTCTGACGCACGGCCAGCCGTTCGTTGCGGACGGCGGCGGTCATAAACCACAATAAACAGACGGTGGGCAGTATCACCGCTGCGGCCAGCAGGGATACCACCCACCACAGATGTTCAGACGATGAACCTGGTTTCACGGTCATGACTTCTTTTCCGACAAAAGCTGAGTCGCCTTTTCGAGGCCGGCTTTGGCGTCCTGGTTGTCAGGTTCTACTTTGAGCCACATTTTATAGTATCGGATCGCCTTCTGATAATCTTCATTTTTCATGGCCACGGTGCACAAGCCATTGAGGGCTGCGGTCGCACCGGGCTGAGCTTTAATGGCCTTTTCCCAGTACTTTACAGCCTCTTCTTTTTGTTCTGTATTATAAGCCATCCAGCCCAGACCATTCAGGGCCGCCGAGTTGCGAGGGTTGATCTCAAGGCATTTTTTGAAAGACACTTCGGCATTTTTGGTCTTGCCCTGATTCTGCTGAGACCAGCCCAGCCCCTGCCATGCATTTTCATTTCCCGGATCGGCGGCTGCCGCTTCCTCGAATTTCTGTTCGGCCTCGGTCAGCTTCCTCGCCTGCCACAATTGCCAGCCTTCGGCGGCAAGGTCTTCGGAACGCAGTTTGTCCGGCTTGGTGCGTTTGGCCGGTTTTTCGGGTTCGGCCGCCTTGGTCAGCATGGTAATCGCCGCCTGGGCATTCTGTTTGACCATTACGTCTTTATCCTGCAGAGCCTTTTGCAGCACCGGCAGAGCCTTGGAATCCCCGAAAAGGCCCAGAGCGTAGGCAGCGCAGCGTCGAGCATAGCCGTCCGGATCATCGGTGGTCATTTTGGCCAGGACATCATAGGCGGCCGGGAGCTTGGCCTGGCCCAAAGCCAGAGCGGCCATGCCGCGTGTCAGATTTTCCTTGTGGCCGCACAGGGCAATCAATTTGTCACCCGCTTGTGAAATATCGCCAAACCCGCCCTGCCAGAGCACGTAAATTGCCGAGCGGCGAATGGTATCGGTTTCGGAATCGAGGTATTTGCTGATTTCCATAACCACAGGATCATTTTTAATCCCTTTGAGCGTATCGAGAGACTGTTTGACCTTCGGATCGGTCTCGGTACAGGTCGAAATAGTCGTCACCGCTTTTTCGACCACTTTGGCAAGTTCTTCGGGTGAAATATCACGAAGCAGCGACAGTGTTGCCGTCACGACATGATTGGTTTTTTCCGGGACCTCTTTTTTCCAGTAATAGATTGTACAGTCCCCTGCGGTTTCTTTGGCGGTAAAGTCTTCAGAAGCATCTTTTAAGGTCACACCCTGCGGCAGGACCAGAAAGAAGGTTTCCAGAACCGGTTCGCCGAAGAAATTCTGCATCGGCAGCATATAGGCATTGACTCCGAGCGGCGATTGCAGTTTTCCGCCTTCGTGCGACGAGGTCCAGCCATACATGAAAATCTGCCTGGGTGCAAGCGGCTCATCCGGCAGCCAATAGACATGATAATAGCCCTCGCGAGATTCATCCTTGATAGTGTCGGTATTCATTTTCCGCCCGGCGATATCATAATAGACCAGATCATTGCTTCCGGAGCCGGAAAGCCTGACTTTCTGCTGAATAGATGTCCCCAGGGTATTTTGAAAGTACCCCAGGCCGCCGCTGTAACGACACATATCGGTATCGACATAATGGATGTGACAGTTGGAAAACAGGCCCTTTTCCCCGGCTTCGGCACTGAGCTGGCCGTACAAGGCACTCAGCCGGACTAATACGGCTTCGGGCAGCTTGGCAAAAACACCGCCTTCGGGACCTGCCTGAGGGGCAACCTGCTCAAGCTGTTTACGGGCGTCACTGGCAATATCCTTCTGGGTGCCGTACTTTGTGACCACCGTTTTGAAGTACTCAGCGGCCTTTGCCTTGTCATCTTTTTTGAGGTAACACATCCCAAGCTGATAGGTCGCCTTGGCCGCCAGTTTCTCGGTCTGGCCGGCCTCGTCGAGAACTTTCTGGTATAATTCTATCGCCTTGTCCAGATCGCCCGCGGTCTGTTCCTGATACAACGCATCCTGAAACAAAACCGTCACACTTTTGCCCGGCTCCCCGGCCCGAGCTGCTCCTGCCGCCGCCGCTGATCCAATCAGCAGGCATAACCACAACATTCCTGTCTTTTTCATTGTTCCGCTCCTTTCGTTAAATAAGGGTAACAGAAAAAGATTGACTATGAAAGTCAAAATAGACCTTGTTTGTTACCTTTCTGTTACCATTTCATCCCAGTTTTGAGATTTTTTTACAGTCAAAAGCCTGATTTTTCACTAAAATCGGTGTATCTTAAGTGGACAATATGGTGTCCTTATATTTTGCACTGGCCGTTTTGTGCGGCAGCATGAACCTTTACTGATGGAAAGGATAATATAATGCAACGGATTTCCTGGATCGCTCCAATCGTGTGGATGGGATGTTTAGTTTGTTGTGGAATGGCCGCCGAACAAAACGCCCTCCGGGCCGCCCGCAGCGTACATTTGTGGTATCCGGCCCCGGCTGGGATGACTTATTATAATGAGCTGACGGTGGAAGAATCGGTGCCGGGCAGCTATTTCTGCGTGTGCGGATTCAAGAACGGCTATTTCGGGATACAGGAACTTTACGACAGCCGCAAGATAGTCCTGTTTTCGGTGTGGGATCCGGGCGACCAGAACAATCCGAACAGCGTGCCGGAAGAGCGGCGTGTGAAATTGCTCTACAGCGGCCAGGATGTCAGGATCGACCGATTCGGCAATGAAGGCACCGGCGGCAAAAGTATGTTCAACTATGACTGGAAAATCGGTCAGCGGATTCGGTGCATGGTCAAGGCAACCGTCGAGGGGGACCAGACGACCTATGCAGCGTTTTTCTATCTGCCCGAGACAAAGCAATGGAAGCATCTGGCGACATTTCAAACTATCACCGGCGGGGACACGCTGGAGGGATACTATTCGTTTGTGGAAGATTTCCGTCGTAACGGCACCAGTGCCCAGCAAATACGCCGGGCACGGTTCGGAAACGGCTGGGTGCAGACGGTGGATGGACAGTGGGTTGCTCTTGGGAAGGCGACATTTACCGCCGATAACAATCCGGCCATGCACATTAACGCGGGTCTGGCCGACGGCGGATTTTTCCTGCAAACAGGAGGGGAAACTCAGAATCAGACGGCTTTGCGGTCTTCGATGACGTGTAAAACCGACTCATTTGTACAGCCGGAAGATCCGCAGTGGCAGCTAAGCTGGTCGGATGAATTCAACGGTTCGGGACAGGTGGATTCGGCCAAATGGAACTACGAAGAAGGTTTTGTTCGCAATCAGGAAAAACAGTATTACACCCGTGCCCGGGTGGAAAACGCCCGGCAGGAGGATGGCAGGCTGGTGATTGAGTCGCGAAAGGAAGATTTCAAAAACGGACACTATACCTCGGCCAGCGTCATTACTTCGGGCAAGCAGTCGTTTCTGTATGGGCGGATTGAAGTCCGGGCACAACTGCCGACGGGCAAGGGAACCTGGCCGGCAATCTGGATGCTGGGAGATTCGATCCGCCAGATTGGCTGGCCTGCCTGCGGCGAAATTGATATCATGGAAAATGTAGGATACGATCCGCAGCTGATTCACGCCAATATCCATACAAAAGCATATAACCATGTTAAAAAGACCGGCAAAGGAGCCAGCATCAAGCCCCAAAAGCCGTGGGAGACGTTTCATCTGTATGCCGTGGAATGGTACGAGGACCGCTTGGACTTTTTCTTCGATAACCACAAGTATTTCACATTCAAAAATGAGGGATCCGGCAGCGATGTCTGGCCTTTTGACAAACCGCATTATCTGATTCTCAACACAGCGATTGGCGGGTCATGGGGCGGGCAGCAGGGAATCGACGACAGCATCTTCCCGCAGAAATTCCTGATTGATTACGTACGGATTTATACCCAGAAAAAATAATCCGGAAAAAGAAAGAAAAAGGACGTCCCCCCAGACCGTCCTTTAATGTGATGTCGTATTCAAATGAATTGTCGGATCAGCCCACAGGACCCAGGACAAATAGGACGTTTCTTTGTTGTCGGCATTGGTGGATACCAGTGTCAGGAAACGAGCATCCTCTTTGAACCGGATATTAACCGGAATAAAATTGTCGGATAAGTCCAGGGCTTTTTTCTCAAAGACAACAACACCATCGACCAGAACCGCAATATCGGCTTTGGTGCGGCTCTTTCTGAATCGTTTTTCATGCTCCAGGACTTCCTTGTCAATCCCGCAATAGGCCGTAAAGGAATGGGTCTTGGCGCCATGCAGGGCCTGGCGAATTTCCAGCAGGTCAAAGGTAATGCCGGCATTGGCATGCAAACAGAATGTCGGACAGGCAGCCAGCGAAACCTCTTTGTCATTCAATATGAAAGACCTGCGTTTCGACGGCGTGTCCACATCGTAGAGACCGTAATGGATATCCCAGGAATACTGGCCGTCCGTGTCGGGACAGTTCTGGTAAACCAATCCTGTTGAACTGATTTGGACAAGCCCCTCTCCTCCATCAGGAACAAAAATCCCATCCACATAAGGCACATGAGAGGTCTGGATAAATTTGCCGGGGCCGGGAACTCGCATAACATGCGTATCGCCTTCAATTTTACCTGTAATCAGATCAATGGAATGATTGATAGTGCCGGTATCGAATCCGTTTCCCCCGCCGGCAATGTCAGCAAGGTTCAGGGATTCTCCTCGCCAGATTATGCTCTCCTGAGAGTTAATCGTGCGGGCAAAATAGTGATCATCATAATCAATCGTTTCACACGTATGGGTTCCTGGATCAATACTCAGCGCTTTTTGGGCAGACAGGACAAATGCCTCTTTACCGGCAGCACCACCGTCATATTCGACCAGGGCCTTGCCTTCAATCATCTGGACTTCGACCAGGCCGCCGGGCCTGACATAGACACCAAACTGAGTTCCGAGGTCGGTAATTTTCGCCGAAGGGGTACGGACAACAAATCCTTCCTGGCCGGGGGCAACTTTCACGAACACCTTGCCCTGCTCCAGGAACAGGGTGTTTGCCGAATTGCAGCGGAATACCGATGGGCCTTCAATGACGGCCTCGGCGCCGGAATCAAACTGCATCCTGAGATAACCGCTCAGCAGTGAATAAAAACCGCGATCTGACAAACTGGAGCGATTGTCGGGCGAAACAGCCCCCTGTGACCATTGCGCGTTCATCACGTCATCAATATGGGCCACATAGCGTTCTACAGGCCGGGGATGATAATACACATAAACCAGCAGTCCAAAAAACACCGCTGCACAGGCGGCAAAGAATTTCATCGCAAAATAATTACGTTTAATCAGGGGACGCGGAACCTGA
>JAFGQP010000111.1 GCA_016935635.1 Sedimentisphaerales bacterium | reverse complement strand
TGACGAGTTTTGACCCCGATTTTCACGATGCCAGTTTTTCCGTGCAGCCGCTGCCCTTTGCTCTTATGAAGGATACTTATCCGATGATTAACGGACGCGGGTATCCAGATACGGTCAACACCGCTGCATTGTGGAACACCGCTGGGGACGAAGGGTATATGGAACGTCCTTCCCAGAAGGTGAATTCACTTATTACGGGGACGGTCGGCGATAAAATAGCACTCCGTATTTCCAATCTTTCCACGACGGAATTCTATACATTGAAGATTCCCGGCATACCGATGAAAGTGGTCGGAACCGGGTCACGCCTGTTGCGCGGGCCGGACGGGAAAGATACGTCCTATTGGACTACCTCCGTGACTTTGGGCGGCGGGCAGGCCTATGATGTGATATTGGATACAGCGGGAATTCAACCCGGGGTTTATGTTGTGTATGCCGCGGAACTGAATCAGTTGAGTAATGATACCGAAGATTACGGCGGCTTGATGACCGAGATACACCTGATGGCGCAGGAATAAAACAGAAGCAGACGATTGGATAAGATAACGGAGATTCAATTATGAAAAAAATGAAAACAACATTAAGATCACTTCTCCTTTGGCAGTGGGCCATCGCGAGTGCTTTGACACTGTCACCGGTTTCAGCCGAAATTATCACCGAAATGGGGCCGACTTTCAATCTGACTGCCTCTGAGGACTATATCACCACTCCTGACGGCGGGGCTTATTTGATGTGGGGATACGGAGTAACCGGGCGGACCATGCAGTATGTCGGGCCGACTCTCGAAGTGAACGAGGGCGATACCGTAACTGTAAATCTGACCAACGAATTGTCTGTGCCGGTTTCATTGGTATTTCCAGGGCAAACGGGCGTTTCGGCCAGCGGCGATACGGATGGTCTGCTTACCAAAGAGGCCAATCCAGGCGGAGGAACAGCCCAGTACACCTTTGTTGCTTCCCATCCCGGTACATATCTTTATCACAGCGGAACCCAGCCCGAGCTTCAACTCGAAATGGGGTTGATTGGAGCAATGATCGTGCGTCCTGCGGGTCAGCCGGAAGGCGTCCGCTGGGCGTACAATCATGCGGATTCGGCGTATGACTACGAATACCTGTTCCTCCTGACCGAAATGGACCCCGTTGTGCACCAAATGATTCAGTGCGGCAAAGCTAATCAAGTTGATTTGACCGCGTATTTTCCGGTGTTGTGGTTTATCAACGGACGATGCGCACCGGACACGATGATGCCTGCCGAAACACCGCTGTTGCCGACTCAGCCCTATAACTGCCTTCCGCGGCTGCACCCGGGAGATAGAATTCTTCTTCGGTTTCTGGGTGGCAGCCGGGACTATCATCCGTTCCATACTCATGGAAACAATTTTTTGTTGATCGCTCAGGATGGCCGCCTTCTGTCCAGTACACCAGGTGCTGGGGCGGATCTGGCGGTGTCCAATTTCACTCAGACTGTCGCACCGGGGGCAACATGTGATGCCATTTTTACCTGGACGGGCGAGAAACTGGGATGGGATATCTATGGGCATTCCCCGGAAGATCCGCTCGAAATGAATGAGTATGGGCCGGATCATGGAAAACCGTTCCCGGTTTTGCTCCCGGATAAGAAAGATTTAACCTTTGGTCTGCATTGGAGCGGCAGTCCGTTTCTGGGGACGATGGAAAGTCTCCCTCCGGGAGAGGGCGGCTTCAATATGAATGCCGGATATTTTTATATGTGGCATTCCCATAAAGAAAAAGAAATGGTCAATAACGATATCTTCCCCGGCGGGATGATGACGATGCTTATTGTTGAGCCGCATAGCGTTCAGATCGAAGGCGCTCATGGACATTAATAAGGGATCGTAAGGTGATAATGATGCGGAGCATTAATCTTGCGATGTACCCATTCAATACACAGGAGATCGATATGAAAACGCGAATATATTCAGTAAAAAAAATGCTTCGAATGTTGCTGGCTCTGACGATTGTGCTTTTGTGTTCAGCGAGGGTGTCCGCGGTTACCGAGATATTTCTGCGAGCCGATACGACAGTGATGACTATGCCCGATGGTCGGCTTATTGAAATGTGGGGGTTTGCTCAGGACTCGGTGTTTGGTGCCCATGACGGCATTGTAACCGTTCCCGGCCCCGTGTTGACAATTGGCCCGGGCGAGTCCCATTTAATCATTACCCTGGAAAACAATCTTCCGGAGCCGGTATCCCTGGTGATTCCCGGCCAGATTGCTCTGGCCGCTCCTGCGTCGTTTACCGATGACCAAGGCAGACAGCGCATCCAGTCATTCACCCATGAAACCCCGATCAATAACATCGATCCGGTAACTTACGAGTGGACGAATCTAAGGGCAGGCACCTTCATCTATCACAGCGGCAGTCATCCGGCTGTACAGGTTCAGATGGGTCTGTATGGGTGTCTGAAAAAAAACTATTCGAATGGTCCTGTCAGGCAGGCGTATGAAGGAGTTGAGTTCGATGATGATCTCGTACTCGTCTTCAGCGAGATCGACCCGGCACTGCACGATGCCATTCAGGCCAACGATTATGGCCCGGGTAAATCCATGACCAGTACCATTAATTATGAACCAAAATATTTTTTGATTAACGGACAGGGCTTTACATCTGCTCAGACGCCACTGTCCATCGGGCGCGTTAACGACCGGGTTTTGCTTCGGCTTGTCAATGCGGGAATTAAAAGTCACGTGCCTTTTTTACAGTATTTGCGAGGGCAGGTGGTGGCCGAAGACGGTTTTGACTATACTTATCCGGGTGACCAGTGTGCAATTGACCTTCCTCCTGCCAAGACAAAAGATGTTCTGATTGTTCCTGATGCTGCCGGGACGTATCTGCTGTATGACCATGCCCTTCATTTGACGAATGATACGACCTTAAGCGGCGGTATGATGGTTAAATTGACCGTGAAATCTGCCGTTCCTAAAACGCTTGGAGTAGTTTCCGATTTGACTGTCGCTGTTGCTACCGAGGTCTCCGAACCGACACTCAAGACTCCTCAATCTGCAGCGGAGAGGAAATTGACTGGCCGGGTCGCCTTGGCCGGACGTCTCGCTACTGCCCAGATGATCGCCGATCTGGATAAAAACGGCATGGTGGACCTTAACGATGTTGTGCTGTTTATTCGGCACTGGCATGTCAGAGATGTCCAGTCCGATGACAATCCCTCCGATTTGAACGGTGATGGATTGGTGGACGCTGAAGATCTGACAATAATGTCTGATGGGATCAGGAACAGCGACATTAGAAAATCACCCATTCAATCGGGGCGGCGAAATTAGCTGCTGCAAGCAAGCCATTTAAAATTTCACAAAGCGCAAAGACAATGAAAACGATAGTCAGAATTGTGGTAATGTTGGGATGTTTGAAACTCCTCGGTGGATGTACGTCTTCGGCAGTTCTCAACAGTGCGGTTCCGCAGGAGTCAACCCCGTCTGTTCTTCTTATAGAACAGGCAGGTATTGAGGTGCAGAGCATCAGCCTTTCTGCGGAAGGCTATATGCTCGATTTTAGATATCGTGTCGTGGATCCTTCTCGGGCGGCGCCGATTATGGATCGAACGGCCGAGTGCTATGTCATTGATCAAAAAAGCGGGACCAAAATGACTGTGCCGACGCCGCCTAAAGTCGGTTCTCTCAGACAAAAGACGCGCGAGCCTGTAGCGGGTAAAATTTATTATATTATTTTTGCCAATCCCGGTAAGAGGGTTAAAATTGAAGACAGAGTGACAGTGGTCATAGATGACCTGAAAATCCCAGATATGACGGTTCGGTAGCGGAAACGGTCGCACGATGGTAAGTATCATACCAGTGTGTCTTGTGTTGATGGTAAGTGCGGCAGCGGCGCAAGCCGAGATGCAGCAGGGTGTTGAGGTAATTTCGGAATCACTGGAAAAGCATCTTCGGCGCATGACGCCGGGAGATGAAACGTCTGTGTTGGTTGTATTCCGGGACTCGCTGGAGGCATCGGCATATCAGCGGAATCCCGGGGTCGGCAGAGGCCGCCTGATCCGGCATCTGAAATACCGCGCCGGGCAGGATCAGAAAACGGTGCGGGAATTTTTGATGCAGCAGGGAGTGACTTGTGTGAATTCTCTCTGGATCAATAATACGTTGGCGTTCAGTGCAAACGCCAGTCTGATTCGTCACGTGGCTCGATTGCCCGAAGTGGAGAGCATCAGGACAGACAATGTCATCCGCCTGGAGGTTGTCAATCTGCCGTCTGTCCAGCCGAACACTTCCCAGTGGCAACTGGATGCCGTGGGAGTGCCGGACCTGTGGCGTCTCGGTTATGACGGAACGGGAATCGTTGTGGCGAATATGGACACAGGAGTGGACATGAACCATCCTGACCTGATTGACCGCTGGCGCGGAGGGCAAAACAGCTGGAAAGATGTTCATGGCCGATATCCCTTGCCCTATGACTATGATGGCCACGGTACTGCAACCATGGGCATCATGGTGGGGGGGAATCACAGCGGTTCGTTTATCGGCGCAGCGCCGGGCGCTCGATGGATCGCCGTAAAGATTTTTGACGATAATGGCCAGGCTCCTTACAGCAAAATCCATGAAGGCTTTCAATGGTTGTTGGATCCGGACGGCGACCCTGATACGCCTGACGCTCCTGATATTGTCAATAATTCATGGGGGCTTCATCTCAGTGTCAACAAATGCATCAATGAATTTCAACGCGATATTGACACTCTCAGGGCCGCCGGGATTGCATTGGTCTTTGCCGCGGGAAATGCCGGGCCGATGTCTTCCACCAGCGTCAGTCCCGCTAACAATCGCTATAGCGTATCCGTCGGAGCGGTGGATGAAGACGGTAGCCTTGCTTTGTTCAGCAGCCGAGGGCCTTCCCCCTGCGGCGGCAGCATTTTCCCGAGTCTGACGGCGCCGGGCGTAAACATCAAAACAGCGGATTTGACAGGCGGCGGCGCTATTCCCGATTCATACGTTTATGTGTCCGGAACGTCCTATGCGACAGCCCTTGTCTCGGGCGGAATGGCCCTGTTGCTGAGTGCGATGCAGGAAAAAAACGTAACACAGCTTGAAAAAATGGTACTCCTGTCCTCTTCCGATGCGGGTCAGCTGGGTCCGGATGATCAGTTCGGTAATGGGATTCTGAATATGAGGATTGCGTACGAATATCTGAGCAATATCTGCCCTGAAGACTTTGATCAGGATTTCGCTGTAGGTCCGTCCGACCTGACGGCTTTTTGGGAGGACTGGCTTCGTCCGGAGTGCATAGCGTGCACGGGAGATTTGAATGGCGACCATGTTGTGGATCTTCGGGATTTCAGTCTGTTCGCAGAACGTTTCGGTCTAAATCCCTGTCCTTCAAAGTGTTCGGGGGATATTGATTTTGATTTCGATGTCAGCCTGTCCGATCTGTCAATTCTGGCAGGCGAATGGTTGTCATTGGATTGTCCGGATTGCCAAAGCGATATCAGCGGCGATGGAAACATTGACTTTAAGGATTTCTTTCTACTGGCGTCGCAATTTGGAAGAAGAGTATGTCAGTAGCCGTTAACGGCGGAGCAAAAAAAGATGTCTGAAAAGTCAGGCGTTTGTCCCGATAAGGTTCTTAATCATCGAATACTTTGTGAAAGGAGGCAGTTATGGAAAAGCGAGCCTTAAGGTATGGCCTGTACGTGACGATTTATTGCGGAGTGCTGATCTTCGCTTATGTTTGTCGAAGTCAGACCGTCGAACCTCTTCAACTCGTCCCGGAGCATGCGTCGATCACTGCCTATAACGGCCCGCGGACGTGTATCCAGTGCCATGAGGAGGAAGCGTTGGAGATGATCGGTACCGTGCATTACCAGTGGACTGGAACAACGCCGTATGTTACGAATATCGAGGGCTTGGCGGGAAAGGGAGATCTGGGTTTTAATACGTACTGTGGGACAGTCGTGACATCCCGCAGGTTTGCCTGTTGGTCGTGTCATGTCGGTAATGGAAAGACTCCGACCGGAGAGCTGGCTATGGAGCAGATTAATAACATTGACTGCCTGATGTGCCATAGCCAAATGTATAAACGAAAACCGGTTGCCCCGTATTCGAATGCCGATATCAATCTGGATCGTTATGTCAATGTTGAGGACCTGGCCATATTTTCTCAGGAGTGGCTCAATTCGGGCTGCAGTCCGATATCCGGCTGCAATTATACGGATGTGTTCACCAGTGGTCGGATTGATCTGATGGATTTTCGGGAGATTTCCCGAGAATGGCTTTTGTGCACCGATCCGGCAGGACCTTGTAATTTTCAATGGACCGAAACTTTGACCTACATCGATTATCAGGGAATCTCTCGTAGCTGGACGCTCCCACTCGAGAACGAAAACGGGGATTTTCAATATGGTCCCGACGAAGAAGCCATGGTGATTAGTAGCGTACAAGCGGCTCAAATAGTGCATTTGCCCACACGGGAAACCTGCCTGCGCTGTCATGCTTATGCCGCAGGAACGGATTGCGGAAAACGCGGAGATTTGGGGACCGCGTCCGTGTCTCCTCCGGTGGAGGTGGATATTCATATGTCTGAGCAGGGAGAGAATTTTTCCTGTCAAACGTGTCATATTTCGGTGGAACATAAAATTCTGGGACGAGGTTTGGATATCCGGCCAAGCGAACGGATGGAACAAATGACCTGCTTGAGCGGCGGATGTCATTCTTCCACACCGCACAGTAATACTCGACTGGACACGCATACGTCCCGCGTTGCCTGTCAAACCTGTCATATTCCGCAATATGCAAAACTCAACAGCACCGAAGTGGAACGGAATTGGATGAATCCGAATTGGGCGCAAGGATTGTTCGGCGGCCAGGGAGGCTACAAACCTGAAGAGATACGCGGTATGTTCCTTGTCCCCTCCTACCGGTGGTATGACGGCACCAGTCGTGTCTATGCATTGGGGCAAGTCGCTGTGATCAACCCGAACGGGCAGTATGAATTCGGAGTTCCCAACGGGGATGTTGCTTCGGCAGGCGCAAAAATTCATCCCATGAAAGAACATATTTCCAATTCCGCACGGCACGATGCAACCGGGACGATTATTCCGCATTCGACATCAGAGTTTTTTTTCACCGGTGACTTTAATCGGGCGGTTCAAAGGGGGATGGATTTGACCGGGATGACGGGGAGCTGGACGCTTGTTAAAGTCCATACATTCCAGACCATTAATCATAGTGTTGAACCGACCTATAATGCCCTGGACTGCGGCCAGTGCCACGAATCTTTTTCCGGCGGTCCCGTTCGCATGTCTCTGGAGTCGCTCGGCTATACCCTCAAAGGCACAGTCTCTTTAGTATGCACTCAGTGCCATGATCCGGAGGAAATGAAACCCTTTGATTCCATTCACAGTAAACACGTAAAAGACAAAAAATTTGATTGTTCTTGGTGTCATGAATTTTCTCGGCCTGAAAGAAATCTTACCATGCCTTGATCAAGCGTATGGAGACAAAATGACAATCTACAAATATTTTATGCGTCAAATAAACGGAATAACATTTCGGGCGGGAGTATGCCTCATGCTGTTGCTTACAAGCAATGGAGCACAAGGTGCGACTCTCGCCGATTCCCTCAATGATTGGCAGGCAGCATTCATAAACGACGGCGTATTGAATCAAGGTGAATTCGGATGGGAATACGGTTACATCAGTAATTTTACGGGAATGAACGGTGCTTATTACGGCTGGCATCGGAGTTTTTTTTATTGGCAGCAAGACAGCGGCATCTCGATTTACTGGCCGCCAGGATATGTTCCTCCCGATGTCGCCTGGGGCGAAGGCGGAGACTCAACGGGCTGCCGTCCGCCAATGCACTGGGTGGATGGCGCCTATCCCTGGGCCGGGGGAGACCTCTTTAATCGATGGGCGACAGCACGTCGCTGGACGAGCAATTATACCGGTGCGGCGGATATCTCCGGGACTGTCGGACGCTATTTCGATCCTGTTCAGCAGCTTGGCTGGGATATCCTGTTTGTGATTTCCGTGAACGCTCTGACACTTGATTCCCCGACGATATACAGCCGATATTTAGCGTGGAACGATAGTGGGCTTTACAATTTTTATATTCCTGCCGTTCCCCTCAAGCAGGGCTATACAGTCGATTTTTTGTGTATCCCCGTAACCGGGAATGCAAACAGAAGTTATATTCGCATGAATGCGACCATCGACATATCGACGGAGTTTTCAGGAAGTGACTTGAATGGCGACGGTTCCGTCAATATCTTGGATTTGAGTGGTTTTTCCGCGCATTGGCGCAGCGAGGATTGCGGAGACAGCAATTGGTGCGGGCAGACCGATCTTAACCATGACTGGAAAACGGACATGACCGACTTAGTATTGTTTTCCTCTGACTGGCTGGGAAGAACATTTCCAAGGGGGGATTTTGATAAAAATTATCAGGTTGATTTCGCGGATTTTTACATCTTTTCAGGACAATGGAATAAGGATGACTGCGATTTGGATAATTGGTGTCTTGAATGCGATATCAATCGTGACAGAACGGTGAATTTGGCGGACTTGCAAGCATGGATTTCAAACTGGCTGATCTCTGTTTAATGGGGATTTTATTCCTCCAAAATCTGTGCAGCAGCCGAATCGAGTGCTGCCTATTGGCAAAGAATGCATCGGGAAGCGACAGGATTCATTGAATTTCGGGAAGCACAGATGATCCCTGTTGTTGTTATCAACTTGTACTTTCACATTTTACTGCGAGTAGCGGTAGGTTGTGGTGTAACCAATTTACACAAAAAGGCTTAGGTTCTTCCTATTTTAGCCTTCCAAGTTGGCCATACCTGTACGATTCCGATCGTCGGCTGTTTGGCTATAACTGATAGTATCTCCCCATAGATGCTTAACATGCTGGTTCAAGACATGTCTATTCCGGATATTTTATTTATTATTCATCCCAAGTTTGAATGATATTAATTTTTCCGAGACATATGGATCAATAAAAAAAAGCACACTATCTTAAATAAGTAAGAACAGGAATTACTTGCAGTTTTGGGACAAATTTGTTAATTGATAACATCTGGAAATCGGATTTTACTTTTGAGGAGCTATTATGGAATTGCCAGTTAAACGAAAGTCTTTAACTTGCATAAACATCATGTGGTGTGGGGTTTTGGTTCTGCTGTCACTAGGGCAGGGAATCTATGCGGACCCAACGCCGAACGACATAAACAGTCGGCCGGAGGACAACGCTACTTCCTCCGTGGCCGACGCTAATGACCCGGATGAGTTGTGGTGGAGACGATGGGACGCGGTCGTCAAGGATCCGAACGATCCCAATGAACTGGTTCATGCCAAGCTGAATGCAGTCATCACGGTTTTGCAGAGCCAAGAACCGGAACAGGCGCTTAAAGAAAAGATTATTGATAAAATCATTAGCCCCTCCTTTGATTTTGAACTGATGTCAAAGCTGGTATTGGGCAGAACACACTGGCCCAAACTGACACC
>JAFGQP010000110.1 GCA_016935635.1 Sedimentisphaerales bacterium | reverse complement strand
TCCCCGGCGCTCAAGGTCGGATTTGTGCCCTTTGATTATAACTCCGCGGGCCGACGTATTCCAGTGGTCCTGACCGCAGACCTGCCCGAAGTCCCCGCAGGCTTTGCCGGCTCTTTACACTAACCATGGAATTTCAGGCTAAGCAGTAACCTCCGCTGCAAGCTAAACAGATGCAGCCGGGAATACCCTGTCGATATCCGGGTCTTTCCCTTGACCGATGCAATAAATTCCCGTAAACTTATTCCACTGTTTAAAAACAACCGTGTTTACTGAAAATATCGGGGACTGTTTTCCCCGGGAGACAACACAATGATGACATCACGCAGACAGTTCATCAAGCAAAGCGGCCTGGTCGGCTTGACCGTCGGCCTTGGCGCTGTTTCCGCTTCCTGCACTACCCCATCGGCCTCGCAGGCGAACACAAAGACTGTAACCAGTACCAAGCTGCGATATAACGCCGACGGCACTTTCAAAATCGTCCAGTTTACCGACATCCACTGGCAGAAAGACGGCCCCGATGACAAAAAGACCGCAAGCCTGATGGCCGATATCCTGGACGCCGAAAAACCGGACCTGGTTGTCCTGACCGGCGACATCATCGAGGGGTCCAAAATGACGGCGAATGAGGATTACACCAAAGCCTTTTTCGAGTGCACTCAACCTATTGTGGAACGAAAAATCCCCTGGGCCGCGGTCTTCGGAAACCATGACGAAGAAGGTCCCATGAACCGCCAGGACATGATGAAGCTGATGCAGAAGATTCCCTATTGCCTGGCCCAATCCGGCCCCAAAGACATCGACGGCGTCAGCAATTATGTTCTGTCAATTCACGATGCCCGGGGCAAACAGGCCAAAAACACACTCTATTTCATCGACAGCCTCGCCTACGCCCCCAAAGAAATTGAAGGCTACGCCTGGATATCCCGCAAACAGATCAACTGGTACATCCAGACTGCGCAAAATATTGAAAAGCAAAACCACAAAAAACTGCCCGCCCTGGCCTTCTTCCATATCCCTATCCAGGAATACAATCAGGTCTTCGGCGACAGCAGCCTGGGCTGCAAAAATGAAGATGTATGCTGTTCCAAAATCAATTCCGGCTTCTTCGCCGCCATGCTCGAAGCCCGTGATATCATGGGCACCTTCGTCGGCCACGACCATGTCAACGACTACGAAGGCACCCTCTACGGCATCCGGCTCTGTTACGGCCGGGCCACCGGTTTCAGCACCTACGGCAAAGAAGGATTCCCCCGCGGCGCCCGCGTCATCGTCCTGACCGAAAACCAAAACAACTTTCAATCCTGGCTGCGAGTTGAAAACGGCCAGATAATCAATTATTCTGATCCTCACAAGGCACTCAGCACCTGACATTTTCTCTGGGGGGACATGGACAGGTACGCACAGTTTTTAAAAAGATACAACAAAGACAGTGCTTTTGAACCTGTAACGGAGAGATTTCCATTTTAGCTGGTTGCAATGGGTTCGAGGTCGAGGCCTGCGAACTGGCCAGCCTGGTATTTGTAATAGGCCAGCGAGGCCACCATGGCCGCATTATCGGTGCATAGAGGTTTGGGGGCCACCAGCAGGATCAGCCGATGCTTATCACACATCACCTGCATTGCCTCGCGCAGGGTGGAATTGGCCGCCACACCCCCGCCCATCAGGACTGTCCTGGCACCAATCTGTTTGGCGGCCCGGCGGGTCTTGATAACAAGCGTATCGATAACGGCCTGCTGAAACGATGCGGCAACGTCAGCGATTTCCTGCGGAGTCATCGTAGCAACGCGGTTCTGTCCGCTCATATCCTGTCCCTGACAATAATACAGCACGGCGGTCTTAAGACCGCTGAACGAGAAATCCAGCGACTGGCCCTCCAGCAGTGACCGCGGGAAATCAATCGCTTTGGGATTGCCCTGCCGGGCGGTCTTTTCGATATTCGGGCCGCCGGGATACGGCAGGTTCAGGATGGTCGCCACTTTATCGAAGGCCTCGCCTGCGGCATCGTCGATGGTTGAGCCCAGCAGCTTCAGCTCCAGTGCAGACTGGGCTTCATAGAGACTGGTATGTCCGCCGGAAACAATCAGAGCCACCGCGGGCAGATGGATGTGCTCTGCCGAAATCAGCGCCGACTGGAGATGGGCGTGGAGATGGTTAATCGCCACCAGCGGCTTATTCCAGCCGAAGGCCAGCGTCTTGGCCGCAGTCACGCCTACCATCAGGGCTATTGACAGCCCCGGCTGATTGGCAATCGCCACCGCCGACAGGTCCTCCGGGCCGACATGGGCCTGTTCCATCGCCTCGCGTACCACTGGAAGAATCTTTTCCAGGTGCGCCCGCGATGCGATTTCCGGCACGACTCCGCCGTACTTTTCATGCAGCTTGACCTGTGAGGCCACCACCGAGGACAGAATCTCTTTACCGTTGCGAACCACCGCTGCGGCGGTTTCGTCGCAACTGGTCTCTATGCCTAATATCGTTACCGTTTTATCCATTATCTTTGCCGGATATTCCTTGTCAGCATTTTGTTATTTCCATTCGGATACGCATCATACAAAAAAAGACCGGCAGATGCAATTTTCTGCTCAAAAACTTCTTTTTTGCAGGTTCGACAAAAAATTTTCAAATGAAGTGGACAAAGCCCCCCCTGCCGTGGTACATTCCCGCCCGACTGAACGGAGCGTGTCAAGACAGTCTGATTCGACCTGAACAAAATCAGACAAAATATGTATAAAATTTTAGTTCCCTGACGGGGAAAACGTAACGCAGCCAGCAATTATAGGAGACGATTGATGTTTGAACACTACTCAGAACATGCACAAAGCGTTTTGGAACGAGCTCGCCAGGAAGCACAAAAATTACGTCACGACCATATCGGAACCGAACATATCCTGTTGGGGCTGATCGAAGTCAAGGATGGATGTGCCGCCAGCGTACTGGGCCAGCTCAATGTAGACCTGCCTCATGCCAAAGAACAGGTTGCCAAATTAGTCGAACATGGCTCCGGTCCCGAAGACGGGAATTATGAAAAGCTGCCCTACACACGTCATACGCAAAGCGTTCTGAGCGATGCGGTCAAGGAAGCACGTCAGCTCAAACATGCCACCATCGGTTCTGAGCATCTGCTGCTCGGGCTGCTGTATGAAAATGAAGGTACCGGCGCACAGGTCCTGCGGAATATGGGACTCAAGCTGGACGATGTCCGTAAAAGCGTACTGCATGTGCTGAATCGCAACGGGTATTGAACCGTCCTGGTTTGACCGTACAAAACCCCGCAATAAGCCCTTTGCCCGGAATCGGGTCAAGGGCTTATTTTTTTCGTGAATAGAAATACACAATAATCGCCGTAACGATAAGCAGCGTCAAAACAGATTTGGGTGTAAATAAAAACATGGCTTTCCTTTTTTCTGTGTCAATTGCTTATTGATTCTGTCGAAAACGTCGCCGGCCCTTTTTGGCTCGATAATTCCGCACCAG
>JAFGQP010000109.1 GCA_016935635.1 Sedimentisphaerales bacterium | reverse complement strand
GTATGTTAACCTGGTTTATGTGCCTGCAATTTCGCTGGACCGAATTTATCTTCAAACTGAACGACAAAACGATGGAACATGGCGGATACTATCGCAGGGACGCCTGTATAATCCTCAATTATCAAAAGATACTGTTTCCCTGGATATGCGGATTCTGCAGCCGAATGGCCAGGCGATTTATCATGGGCAGAAAATCCTGAATCCATGGGACAATTTGGCTCCATTATTCGAGTATACAATCCAAAATCCCATTTTGTGGTCTCCGGATTCCCCAGAATTATATCAATGCATCGTTTCTCTTGAAACGAAAGAAGGAAAATTCACAATCCAAGAATCGTTTGGTCTTCGGTGGTTTGAATTTAGAGAAAACGGCCCGTTTTTTCTGAATGGCAAGCAATTATTGCTTCGGGGAACCCATCGCCATGAAGATTTTGCCGGCCTGGCAGCCGCCATTCCAGAGGAGCTAATTGTTAAAGAAATGCAGATGATCAAGAATATGGGGGCAAATTTTATCCGGCTGGGACATTATCAGCAATCCCGTACCGTTCTTGAACTTTGCGATAAACTGGGTATTCTTGTTTGGGAAGAAATTCCGTGGTGCCGTGGCGGGCTTGGCGGCGAACGTTATCAGCAGCAGGCCCGAGACATGCTGCGGACCATGATTGACCAGCATTTCAACCATCCGTCAGTGATGATCTGGGGACTGGGCAATGAAAATGACTGGCCGGGTGATTTTGAGCAATTTAATAAAGACGAGATTCGAACCTTCATGCAAGAATTGAACGACTTGTCGCATCAACTGGATCCATCACGCAAGACCGCAATCCGCCGCTGTGATTTCTGCTGTGATATTGTCGATGTCTATTCCCCTTCCATCTGGGCAGGCTGGTATCGCGGTAAATTCACGGAATACAAGTCCGTGTCGGAAGCAGAGATGAAAAAAGTCAAACATTTCCTGCATGCAGAATGGGGCGGAGACAGCCACGCAAGACGTCATTCTGAAAATCCTTATACCGTACTCAGGGATATTCAGACCACTGGACAAGCAGATGAACGAGGCCTGGATTATATGATGACCGGCGGGAACGCACGGGCATCTAAAGATGGAGACTGGTCTGAAAGTTATATTTGCGACCTGATTGATTGGCATTTAAAAGAACAGGAGACCATGAACTGGCTGACCGGAACGGCATTCTGGATATTTAAGGATTTCTCCACTCCCCTACGGCCGGACAATCCAGTGCCCTATATGAATCAGAAAGGTGTTGTCGAACGGGATTTGACACCCAAGGAAGCGTATTATGTATTTCAGTCGTACTGGACTCAAAAGCCAATGGTGCGGATATATTCACACACATGGCCGGTTCGATGGGGCAAAGACAAAGAGGAAAAAACCGTAAAAATCTATTCCAATTGTTCCGAGGCGGAACTATTCGTCAACGGTAAGTCAGCCGGAAAAAACCAGCGTAACAGCCAGGATTTCCCCGCCGCAGGGCTTCGCTGGTCCGTTCCATTTAAAAAAGGAATGAACCATCTGAAAGTCGTTGCCTGGAAAGATGGCGTGGAGGTTTCGGATGAAATCACCTTCCGTTATGAAACCAGAACCTGGAATCAACCCACAAAACTTGTTTTGAAGG
This sequence comes from Sedimentisphaerales bacterium, assembly GCA_016935635.1. GTDB lineage: Bacteria > Planctomycetota > Phycisphaerae > Sedimentisphaerales > Anaerohalosphaeraceae > Anaeroglomus. The sequence continues at coordinate 1,666 of JAFGQP010000109.1, read as the reverse complement.
AATTCAGGCGGATGGGAGACAGCGTAACCATCCAGGGGCTTCTGATGGACAGTAAGGGAATCCTCTGCCTGGATGCACGGGATTTTGTCCAGTTTGGCTTGACAGGCGACGGAACACTACTGGATAATCTTGGTACTTCGCGGGGATCCAGAAAAGTCCAGCTCTATAATGGGCAAGTTATGATTGATATACAGCTTAACGAGGGGACATCGACAGTCAGCCTCTCATGCAATGGCTATCCAACGGTATTTCTAAACATCGAATCCTTTCCCAATAAGACCAATCTGAAAGATGTCTCTCGGCGGGAACGGGCCTTATATGTGGCACAATTGGATCGGGAACGAATCATAAAATTGGCAACCTCCTGTTTGGATATAAAACCGATTTCATTGCGGGATTATCCTGCTCCATCTACATCCAAGGCCGGACCGGGCGATTATTATTCCATGGGTGATTATTGGTGGCCCAACCCGGACACCCCCAACGGCCTGCCTTATGTGCAGCGCGACGGTCAGTCTAATCCGGATAATTTTTCTCAACATCGGATGCTGTTGCGATCACTTCGCGATGCTGTGGCGGCACTGTCCGCCGCTTATGCTCTGGAAAAAAATGAATTGTACGCGAAAAAGGCCATTGACTTACTGAATGTATTTTTTGTGGATGCGGATAAACGCATGAATCCACACCTGCTGTATGCCCAGGCAATTCCTGGAATTACGGATGGTCGCGGTATTGGCATTATCGACACCCTCCATCTGGCAGAAGTCCCGCTGGCAATTGAAGTTCTGAAAACGTCGAACGCCATGACACCGGAGATATTGTCGAGCCTGAAAAAATGGTTTGCTGATTATGCCGAATGGATGATCACGCACCCCAACGGCATCCAGGAAATGAATGCCGCCAATAACCACAGCGTTGCATATCTGGTCCAATTAGCGGCCTTTGCGAAATTAACTCAGGATACGAAAATACAATCTATGATCCGCACCCGCTACAAGGATATAATTCTCCCCTTACAGATGGACCTGGATGGCAGTTTTCCGGCAGAACTGGCACGCACTAAACCCTATGGATATTCGATCTTTCAGTTAGATAATATGGTATTACTATGCCATTTGCTTTCCATAAAAGAAGATAACCTGTGGGAGTTTACCCTATCCGATGGGCGTAGTATTCAAATGGGGTTGTCTTTTCTGTTTGATTACCTGAAGAACAAAAATGCCTGGCCATACCCGCCGGATGTAGAGCATTTTGTGCAATGGCCTGTTCGTCAGCCTTGTCTGCTGCTGGGTGCTTATGCTTTCAACCGGCCGGATTATCTGGCACTCTGGAAATGTCTGGAAGCAGATCCAACTGATCTGGAAGTCCGCCGCAATCTTGCAGTGACTCAACCGCTACTCTGGTTAATACAATCGGATGATGTGCCTTTATTTAAATAATACCCAAATTCAATATTTAGAGATATTTCCCTGCTTGTATTGCATTATAATCAAAAAGAAAACCATTTGAATGAGTACCGGAAGACTTTAGATTGCAACTGCTATATAAAATGTGCATCAAAATAGATACACACATAAAGCATTTGAATACAAGCACTTACAAATCGGAAATTTTTGAATATTTTTGGCTATTTGGCTTTTGGGTTGTAGAATAGTTGTATAAGATG
>JAFGQP010000108.1 GCA_016935635.1 Sedimentisphaerales bacterium | reverse complement strand
TTCAGCAATGGCCTGGATTTAGACGGCACCAATGACCATGTCAGCCTGCGGACAGGCGTTGTCGATGGTCTGACTGATTTTACCATCGCGGTATGGGTTAATCTGGATACGATCAGTAACTGGTCACGCATATTTGACTTTGGGACCGGCACCTCGGTCAACATGTTCCTGACGCCGCGCAGCGGCTCGGGGGCAGTGCGTTTTGCGATTACCACCTCTGGGGCCGGCGGCGAAAAGCAAATCAACGGCACCGCCGCACTGCCGACGGGGACATGGACCCACGTCGCCGTGACACTGGCCGGCAGTACGGGCATTCTCTACGTCAACGGGGCGGAAGTGGGACGCAACAATTCGATGAACCTGACGCCGGACTCTCTGGGTGCTACAACGCAGAATTACATCGGCAGGTCTCAATACTCAGCAGATGCGTACCTCAATGGGCGAATCGATGAATTTCGCATTTATGCTGCGGCTTTGAGTGCCGCCGATGTGTCGGCATTGCATGCAGAACAGGTTCCTGCTTTTCCCGCTTCACCAGAGAATCTGAGTGCGACAGCAATATCAGGCAGCCGGATTAATCTGACCTGGAACGCATCTTTCGGTGCCACCAACTACAATATCAAACGTTCAACCGCCGACGGGGGACCTTTTACCCATGTTACCAGCTTGTCTGAGACAAGCTTCAGTGACACGGGATTGTCCGAAATGACGACGTATTATTATGTTGTCAGTGCCGTCAACAGTGCCGGAGAAAGTGCGGATTCAATACAGGCCGGCGTGACAACGCAGAGTACCCCTCCAGAGGCACCGACAGGGCTTACGGCAGCGGTAAATGATGGATCGGTTATTCTAAACTGGGATGCTAATACTGAAAATGACCTGGCGGGTTATTGTGTTTACAGGTCAACAATGTCGGAAAGTGGCTATGTCCGGACGAATGAATCGTTACTGGATGGGCCGGAATTTACGGATAATTCTGTCGTGTATTACACAAACTATCATTATGTTGTGACTGCGGTTGACATCTATGGTTATGAGAGCGATTATGCAGATGATGTTGTTATTATGCCGACAGACAGCCATGCAGTGCAGATTCATGCAATCGATTTTGAAAATGGAATAGGGGACTGGAGCAACGTCACCGAAGAAGATTTGCATGACTGGATCCTGGATTCAAATGGCACACTCACTCCCAATACCGGTCCAGCTGGCGGAACTGACGGCAGCACCTGGTATGTTTATCTGGAAACTTCACCCGGTGGGGCCAACAATGCCGGGCACAGTGCCGTTCTGCAAAGCCCTGTGATTGCCGGTGCCAAACGCGTTCTGACTTTTTATTACCACATGTATGGCGTTGAGACGGGGACGCTGAATGTGGATGTGTATGACGGCACATGGCATTATGCCGTGTGGAGTCTGAGCGGTCAGCAGCACAGTTCCGACAGCGACCCTTATACCCTGGCTGCAGTGAACCTGTCGGACTATACCGGCCTGATTCAGATACGTTTTCGGGCAGTGGCCGCAGGAGGTCCCCGGGGAGATATAGCGATTGATAATATTGCGGTTTTTGGTAGAATTCTTTATGGCGATGCCAACCTGGATAATATTGTGGATACGGGTGACCTTTTTAATTTTGCAGAATACTGGCTCCAGGATCATTGTGAACTGGATTTGGACGGCGACTGTATGGTTAATCTATACGAATTTGCAGAGTTTACGAATCACTGGCTCGATAATTCATATCAATAAAACCCGAGATTGAAAGGATTCTTAGTCTATGCAGTTTAATACAAAAAAGGCGGCCCTGCTGCTGGGCTGCCTGGTGGCATGCCGGGTCTATGGAACAGAATCGTTTCCCCTTCAGCAGGTTCGCCTTCTGGATGGGCAGTTTAAGCATGCACAGGATGTGAATTTAAAACATTTGATGCAGTATGACGTGGATCGGCTGTTGGCCCCTTATCTCAAGGAAGCGGGGCTGGAACCCAAAGGGCAAAGCTATCCGAACTGGATCGGACTGGACGGGCATGTTGGGGGCCATTATCTGTCGGCCATGGCAATCTATACGGCAGCAACGGGCGATGCGGAGTGTCGCCGCCGAATGGAATACATGGTGGATGAACTGGCCCGATGCCAGAAGGCCAATGGGGACGGCTACGTAGGCGGGGCCCCCGGGGGGCGTGCTATCTGGCGCCAGGTCGCTGCGGGAAATCCGCGAGCCCCGCATCGAGCCTGGGTGCCGTGGTATAATCTGCACAAGACGTTTGCCGGATTGCGGGATGCCTGGATCTACGGACATAACGAGAAGGCCAAAAGCGTACTGATTGGATTTGGAGACTGGTGCGATACGCTGCTGGCCGACTATACGCCCCAGCAGATGGAGGCCATGATGGATCAGGAGCATGGTGGGATGAATGAAGTGCTGGCAGATCTGGGCCGGATCACAGGCGATGACAAGTACCTCCGGCTGGCCAAGCGTTTCTCACACCGACAACTGTTGGAACCGATGTCGCAGGGAAAAGACACCTTAGACAATAAACATGCCAATACACAAGTGCCCAAGGCCGTCGGCTTCGCGAGGATTGCTGAATTAAGTCCGGACAAGCAGTTTGCCGACGCTGCCCGGTTTTTCTGGGACACCGTGGTTCACAACCGTACCCTGGCCTTTGGCGGCAACAGCCGGAGGGAACACTTCCCGAGTGCCGAAGCCTGTACTGAATTTGTGGAAGAGCGAGAAGGGCCGGAGTCCTGCAACACGTACAATATGCTGCGGCTGACCGAGATTCTGCATCGGATGGAATCGAAGGCTGAGTATGCGGATTACTATGAGCGTGCCCTGTTTAATCATATCCTGTCCACCCAGCACCCTGACCACGGCGGGTATGTTTACTTTACCCCTGCCCGGCCGCGTCACTATCGGGTCTATTCGGCGCCCAACCAGGGCATGTGGTGCTGTGTTGGTACGGGGATGGAAAACCACGGGCAGTACGGGCGGTTCATCTATAGTCACCAAGCCCAAACACTGCTGGTCAATCTGTTTATTGCATCGGAACTGGACTGGCCGGAGAAGGGGATCCGTATACGTCAGGAAACCCGATTTCCCCGAGAGTCTCAGACTGTCCTGAAAGTGCAGGCCGACAAGCCGGTTCGTCTGACGCTGAAGATTCGTCACCCGAGATGGGTGCCGGAAGGCAAGCTGCAATTGGAGCTTAATGGAGAAGTGCTGACGGTTGCTTCCAAGCCATCCTCTTATGCGTCGATTGACCGGGTCTGGAAAGACGGGGATGTACTGACGGTTTCTCTGCCGATGCATGCCGAGCTGGAACCGATGCCGAATGTGCCGGATTATGCGGCAATCCTTTACGGCCCGATTGTCCTGGCGGCCAAAACCGGCACCGAGGACCTTCAGGGACTGATTGCTGACGACGATCGCTGGGGACACATTGCCCATGGCCAACTGCTGCCGTTGGACGAGGCGCCCATGCTGATTGGAGATGCAGACTCCATCTCAAAAAAGATTATACCGATTAATGTGCATAAGCTTCAGTTTAAAATGGACGAGGTTGTCCGTCCGGAGTCGTTCCGATCCCTGGTGCTGGAACCGTTTTCACAGGTCCATGATGCCCGCTACATGATGTACTGGCGGGTGGTGCAGCCTGAAGCATATGCTCAAATCCAGGCTGAAATGAAGACCCGGGAACAGCAGCGGCTTTCGCTGGATCGACAAACCCTGGACCGTGTAATTCCCGGCGAGCAGCAGCCCGAGGCCGACCATAATCTCCAGCACAAAAACGCCGAAAGCGGCGTACACCGCAACCTCCATTTTCGTCATGTTCAGGCCCCGGGCTGGTTCAGCTATGACCTGAAGGTTGTCCCGGATGCATCGCTTGAACTGTATGTCCTGTACTGGGGCCGTGAAAGCGGCCGGCGGACGTTTGATATCAGGGTGGATGGCGAAAAGCTGGTCACTGAAAATCTGACGGGCAAATGGAACCGTGATGAGTTTCAAGCTGTGCGATATCCTCTGCCGGCGGACCTGGTCAAGGATAAAAAGAAAATTACCGTGACCTTTGAGCCGCATCCAGGCAATTTTGCCGGCGGAATCTTTGATTTGCGAATCGTTCAAAGTGCCGCAGCAGACAACTGATGCGGTATCCAGCGGAACGATTGGCTCGAAAATGGTATTGACTGAATCGGATTGCCCTCCAGGCCGGATAACGGGTGAAGATGTGATGAACAACTTCAGCATAAGTAGCAGCTCTGATAAGGGAGCACGCGGATGCAGGATGACTTGCAGCAGGGTTTCGACCGCCACAAAGCGGTTTCAACCTGCGGCATCGTGCAGGCTGGCGTTTTTCTCCGGCTTCGGATGCCGATCTGGCGCCGATTGAAAAACCGCTCAGGTTCTTGTCTCTGAGTCAAGGAAGCAAAGATGACTGGCTCTGCAGCAATCAGCAGATTTACAGCAATCTCCAGCAGCGGTGTCTGCCGCATGCCGGAGGGGTGGACTCCCATGTCCATAATGCAGAGACATGGGACAGGAATTTATATTTCCCGGCCCGGTATCTGCTCAGGCAGTCCTGCGAAAAAACGCTCCCTTTTTACAGTGTCAGGGAAAAACGAGAACCATGGATAAAGGAACCGTTTATGAGACAAAAGATAGTATCGATAGTCAGGAAAAACGCCTTATGCCGATCATGGTATGTTCCTGATCGGGGTCATTATGGGTTGATTTTGGAACTTGTATTTGTTCTGTTTTTCAGCTTTGCGGTTCAGGCGGGACTGGGGCTGTCGGAAAATCTGGTTGCAGAGGTGCGGCAGCCCGAGGCCTTTCCTCTGGTAGGTGCCGACGAGGTGCCGCCCCTTTGTTATGATCCCAATGACTACAAAGGCGTTGTTCGAGCCGTTGGGGACCTGCAGGCAGACATCGAACGTGTCACGGATAAAAAGCCCCGTTTGTCCCCCGGCCGCCCTTCATCCGGATATTATGTTGCCATCGGCACTGTGGGTAAGAGCGAGATAGTTGATCAATTGATTGCTTCCGGGACACTGAATCTGTCTGATCTGAAAGGAAAAAGGGAATCCTTCGTCATCACCACCGTCAGCAAACCGCTGCCCGGCATCGACCAGGTGCTGGTCATTGCCGGAAGTGATAAACGCGGCACGATTTACGGCATCTATGAGATTTGCGAACAGCTTGGTGTTTCACCGTGGTATTGGTGGGCTGATGTCCCCCCGAAAAAACGCAGCGAGGCCTACATTCTTCCAGGCCGGTATGCTTCAGGCGAACCTGCCGTGCACTATCGCGGTATTTTCATCAATGATGAGGAGCCTTGTTTTGGTCCCTGGGCTCGCCAACAGTTCGGCGGCGTCAACTCCAGATTGTATGCCCACATGTTCGAATTGATCCTGCGTCTGCGCGGCAACTACCTCTGGCCGGCCATGTGGGGAAAGGCTTTTAATGAAGATGACCCGGAAAATCCGCGTCTGGCCGATGAATATGGAATCGTTATGGGGACGTCTCACCACGAACCCATGATACGTGCCCAGGCGGAATGGACCAAGCACAGGTCCCGTTTCGGTAAGGGTGAATGGAACTATGCGACCAATGAGCAGGGGCTCAGGAAGTTCTGGGAAGAGGGGATCAGGCGGAATAAGGACTACGAGAGTCTTGTTACTATCGGAATGCGGGGGGACGGTGACGAGCCGATGATCAAAGGGGGCGACATGGATTCCAATGTCAGATTATTGGAAAAAATCGTCGCCGACCAGCGGAAGATTCTTGCCGATATTATCAATCCCGACGTCACGCAGATCCCCCAGATGTGGGCGCTCTATAAGGAGGTTGCGGATTACTATGCCCATGGCATGAAAGTGCCGGATGATGTGACGCTGCTGTGGTGTGATGACAACTGGGGCAACATTCGCCGCCTGCCCACGCCGCAGGAGCGAGGTCGTTCCGGCCGGGCCGGCATCTATTATCATTTTGACTATGTAGGTTCTCCGCGTTCTTATAAATGGATCAATACCAATCCGCTTCCCAAGATTTGGGAGCAGATGAACATGGCCTATGACTATGGTGCCGACAGGGTTTGGGTTGTGAATGTCGGCGACCTTAAGCCCATGGAGCTTCCCATCGAGTTCTTTCTGCGTATGGCGTGGAACCCCAAAGCCATGCCAAAGGAGAAGATTGCCGAGTTCACCCGGAAATGGGCCAAACGTGAATTCGGGGCCAAGTATGCCGATTCGATTGCGGATATCGTTTCGAAATATGCCAAATATAATGGCTGGCGGAAACCCGAACTGCTGGAACCGGCCACCTTCAGTTTGATCAACTTTCAGGAAGCCGATCGCGTTCTGGCGGGCTGGCAGGCCATTACTGCGGAAGCGGAAAAGATCCATACCCAGTTGTCTCCGGAATTTCGCGACGCCTTCTATCAATTGGTGCTCTATCCGACCAAAGCCTCGGCCACGGTTACTGAAATGTATATTGCGGCCGGACGTAATCGGCTTTACGCCGCCCAGGGGCGTGTCAGTGCCAATGCACAGGCAGAACGAGTTCGCGAACTGTTTCAGCGCGATAAGGAACTTACTGAGGCCTACCATCGACTTGGCGGCGGCAGGTGGAACCACATGATGGCTCAGACCCGTATTGGCTACACCAGTTGGAACGATCCCCGAAACAACATCATGCCGAAGGTCACTGAATTAAATCCAGACCCGTCTGAATTGATGGGGGTTGCGATCGAAGGGTCCCAGAGCGCCTGGCCTGGGGAGTCGAACACTGCGGTACTGCCTGCATTCGATTCGCTCAATCGCCAGAACCGCTGGTTTGAGGTGTTTAAACGCGGCAGCATGAACTTTACGTTCTCGGTTTCGGCGGACCAGCCGTGGATTCGGTTTAGCGCCGCCTCTGGTACCGTGGATCAGGATCAGCGTATCTGGGTGAGTGTCGATTGGGATAAGATGCCTGTGGGTGAATACCCCGCTGTGATTACAGTATCCCGTATGGATGGGGAACGTGTGCAGATTCATCTGAATGCAGTTCGTTCGGACAAATATACCCGTCAGAATGTGGTTGCCTTTGGTGGCTTAACCGGACCGGTTGCAATTGCGGCCGAAAGGGCGACGAAAATTGTTGATGCAGGCGATGTAAGATGGGAAAAAATCCCCGACTACGGCCGCGGCTTGTCAGGGATGGCCATTTTCCCGGTTACTGCCAGGAGCGTAACGCCGCCGGAGAATTCCCCGCGGATGGAATATCCTGTTTTAATTGCCAGGGCGGGGGAAATCCATGTTGACTTGGTAACGGGGCCGACTCTGAATATTCAGCCGGACAGGGGGGTACGAATTGCCGTATCGTTCGATGATCAGCCGCCGCAGATTATCGACGCATTCCAGGAGCAATCTTATGCTGATCCTTCCAGGCGTGGAGATCTCTCGGCTCCTGCGATTCGTGACTGGTACACCTGGGTTAAAGACAATGCCAGAACCCTGAAGTCAACGCATCAGATTCCCGAGCCGGGGGTGCATACGCTCAAGGTGTGGATGGTGGATCCGGGTGTGGTACTGGAAAGATTGATTGTGTACAGCGAAAATTTGCCCAAGTCTTACCTGGGGCCAGTTGAAAATCCATGTGATTAGAATGTGCCGTGGATAGGATAAAACCGAATCGTTGACAAAAAGGCTGTATTATGAAATCAAAAACAACAGATCAAAATCTGGTATTGTTCTACCTCATTGTGCTGGCTGTTTCGCTATGTACTCACGCAGCAGGTCTTAAACAGAGCACGGATTATCGCTGGGTGGGGACCTGGGCTTCATCGGCTCAGGAAGTGGAATCGAAATTGATGCCCTCCGAATTTCAACAACTGAACGACACGACCCTGCGGCAAGTTATACGCGTATCCATCGGCGGTGAGAAATTGCGTGTCCGCTTTTCCAATGCATTTGCCGGCTGGCAGGACAGCCTGAAAATCAGCGAGGCCTGTATTGCGGTGTCTGCCGGCGGAAATGCCGTCAAACCGGAGACGCTTAAACCGCTGACTTTCAGCGGGAAGACCTCGGTTGTGATTCTTTATGGCACGCTGTTTGTTTCGGATCCGGTTGATTTCGACCTCAAGCCGGGTTCCGATCTTGCGATCACGATGCATATTGCAAAGGCTCCCAAAAAAACCACTGGGCATCGCAGTGCCAGAGGCGAAGTGGTCTTTATCCAATCCGGAAATGCCGTAAGCGAGAAAGCACTTCCGACCTCCGTCGCAAACACGTGCTGGTATTATCTTTGCGGCGTGGAAGTCCTGGCCGGCCGTCCCGCTGACGCTGTGGTCTGTCTGGGCGATTCGATCACGGATGGAAAAGGCTCGACCGAAGGCCAGAACCGACGCTGGCCTGACTATCTGGCGCGCCGGCTGCAGGCCGATCCCAAAACGGCCGGAATTGGCGTCCTGAATCAGGGCATTGGAGGCAATTGTTTATGGGCAGGGGGCATCGGCCAAACCGTGCTTGAGCGGCTGGAACGGGATGTTCTTGCACAGCCTTCGGCCCGCTGGGTCATCTTGCTTGAAGGGATTAATGATCTTGGCGGAGGGCGCACCTCGGTTGAAGATATAATCACCGCATTAAACCAGGTCATATCCCGGTCACAGGCCTGTGGTCTGCTTGTGTATGGTTCAACGATTCTTCCGTGCGGTGAATCCTTTTACTATAACAATGAATTGGAGGCCAAACGCCTGAAAATCAACGACTGGATCAGAAACAGCGGCGCATTCGACGCGGTGATGGACTGGGATGCGGTTGTCCGCGACCCGACCAATCCCTCTCGGCTGCGTCCGGAGGCAGACTCCGGCGACCACCTCCACCTAAGCGATGAAGGATACCGGATGATGGCTGAAGCAGTGGATATCAAGCTGTTGTTGAATTAATACCTGATTTTGAAATAAAGGTGCATTTGTACATGACAGGAAAGAACATGAAAAACAGAACATTGAAAATGCGAGGTATTTTTTGTGCGGCTGTTGTCATGATTTATGTGTGGATTTCGTATGCTGCACCACCAGCTTCTGCTGCCGTGCCAACAGAGCCATCGTCCGTTAAAACGGTTATTGATGCCGGCAAAACCTATGCCCCCATCCAGCCTTATCTTTATGGCATGTTTATCGAGCACGCCGGTAATCTGGTTTACAACAGCATGTGGGCCGAAATGCTCGACGACCGCAAGTTCTATTATCCCGTTGCCCCTCAGGATGTCCCCCTGGTTCATCGTGATGCATTGCCTTCTCAGCGGACCGGGCTGACTGCGGGACGGAGCCGACGCGGCGGAATGATCAGACGTTGGATACCGATTGGATCCCCTGAATACATTACCATGAATGCGTCAAAGGCCTACACCGGCGATCATTCCCCGGCGATTGCGCTGAATGCGACCGAACCTCGCGGTTTCAGTCAGGCGAGATTGGCTCTTCTGTCGGACAAGGCTTACACCGGCCGAATCGTCCTGGCCGGCGATGCGGATGCCAAAGTGTCTGTCCATCTTATATGGGGAACAGGTGTTTCCGACCGGCAGACAGTTCATATCAACAAGCTGACTGCCGCCTATGCAAAGTACCCGCTATCCTTCAGGTCGCCGGTCGAGACCAGGGATGCCAAACTTGAAATCACAGCCACAGGCTCCGGCACAGTGTATGTCGGTGCTGTTTCGCTGATGCCTGCCGACCATATTGAGGGCTGGCGGTCCGAAGTCATTGCCGTGCTTAAATCGCTTCGTTCCGGAGTTTATCGCTGGCCCGGCGGCAACTTCCTTTCGGCCCACGACTGGCGGGATGCCATCGGTGATATCGACAAGCGTCCGCCCGTCTGGGATCCCGTCTGGAGTGCTGTTCAGCCCAACGATGTGGGGACCGACGAATTTATGACGTTGTGCCGGCTGACGGAGGTTGAACCCTATATCAGCGTTAATTCCGGCTTCGGCGAGGCCCGTTCCGCCGCGGAATATGTGGAATACACCAACGGTCCTGTTGCGACACGGATGGGTGCGATGCGTGCCGCCAACGGTCACCCCGAGCCGTATAACGTCAAACTCTGGAACATCGGCAATGAAATGTGGGGCGACTACCAGTATGGATATATGCCTCTGGAGCAATACCTGTATAAGCATAATCTTTTTGCCAGGGTGATGCGCAAAGTGGACCCCGGCATCATTCTGATCGCCAGCGGTGCCATGCCGGACACGATGACCGGTTCCAAACAGTCTTTGAAACTGGGCGACAAACTGGTTCCCGATACCCTTGGTCCGGCTGATTGGACGGGGGCTATGTTTGTCAATTGTCTGGATTATATGGACATGATCAGCGAACACTATTACAATTATAACTCTCATTTTGATTTGTCGCTTGCCAAACAGGTTCCCAATGATCCCGGCGAACCGCTGGTGGATTGGATGCGCCGTCCGGCCAATCACATCCGCATTAAATATGAAGCCTATCAGGAATACCTGAACCGGATTCCGGCGCTGAAGAAAAAACCGGTCCCTATCGCGCTGGATGAATATGCGTATGCCGGCAGTCGCGGGGCAGGCAATTACAAAGTTGTCCCCGCGTATGCATGGAATTTCCATGAGATGTTCCGCCATTCCGATGTGTACCATCTGGCGACGCTGACGTTTATCACCGGGACATACAATACTGCCCGCGGCCAGGCTGTTCTTAATCCCACCGGCATGCTCTTTAAATTTTACCGTGACCATTTTGGCACGATTCCCGTAGACGTTTCAGGCAACTCCCCTCAGCCAAAACCCAAAGATCCCCCCGGCGGTGAACAGCCTGTCGTAAACGCCGGCAGCGATACCTTCCCCCTGGATGTGGCTGCAGCCTGGACAGCCGACCGCAAGTCGCTGACTGTCGCTGTGATTAACCCGACCGAATCAGAGCAGACTTTAGGTCTGCAAATCCGCGGCGCTGAACTGTCCGGCAATGGCATTCTTCGCCGTATGGCTCCGGATAGTCTTGCCGCGACGGTGGTCGTTGGTCAGGAATCAGGCGTCAGAATCGAAGAACAAACGCTGAATGCCATCCCAGCTAACCCGAAATTTGCTCCGTTCAGCGTCAATATTTATGAATTTCCGGTAAAATAAGGTTTCGAAAAGTGCAATAGTTTACTAGGATTTAAGTTATGAAAAGTGTATTATTCGGACTGATGGGCATTTGGGGGATATGGACCCTGACCGCCAGGGCCGGCACGTCGGCTTCCTTGAAAGAGGCATACAAGGATGCATTTCGTGTAGGCTGTGCGGTGAATACGGCAATTGTCTCCGGCCGCGATAAAGCCTCTCGGCAAATCGTTTTGGATCAGTTCAATTCAATTACGTCTGAAAATGAAATGAAAGCCGAGACCGTCAATCCATCGCCGGGCATTTATCGTTTCGGTCCTGCGGATCAAATGGTGGAATTTGCCGAAAAACACGGTATGTTTCTGATTGGTCATACCCTGATCTGGCATAATCAGACGCCCCTGTGGTTTTTTCAGGATGCCCAGGGCAATCCCAATACCCGACAGGCCCAGATTGAGCGGATGCGCAGTCATATCCAGGCCGTGGCAGGTCGCTATGCGGGCCGGGTCGATGCATGGGATGTGGTTAATGAGGTGATTGACAACGACGGTTCCTATCGCTCAACTGCATGGATCAAGACCATTGGCAATGGCGAGGATATGGTAAAACTGGCATTCCGGTTTGCCGCCCAATACGCACCGGATACTGAACTCTATTACAATGATTTTAATGCCTGGCGCCCGGCGAAAAGAGAGGGTATCGTGCGCATGGTCAAGATGCTGCAGGCTGAAGGGATTCGGATTGACGGCATCGGTATCCAGGCCCACTGGGGGCTCAACTACCCCAAAACCGAGTACATTGAGGCGGCGATTGATGCGTATGCGGCTTTGGGAGTAAAAGTCATGATTACCGAACTGGATGTGGATGTCTTGCCGTTGACCCGGGAAGGGCAGATCATCGGCCAGGTCATGGCCGACCCGCAATTTCAGCTCGAAGAGTTCAAGACATATCTGGATCCTTATGCCCGCGGGCTGCCCGATACAGTGCAGCGGCAGCTTGCCGAACGTTATGCCGAGTTGTTTGAGATATTTTACAGGAAACGGGATAAGATTGATCGCGTCACGTTGTGGGGAGTCCATGATGACATGTCGTGGAAGAATGATTATCCGGTCCCGGGAAGGACCAATTACCCTTTGTTATTCGATCGAAACAGACAACCCAAACCGGCGTTTGATGCGGTCCTGAAAGTGCCGTCTCTGGCAAAATAAAACCCATGTTCAGCTGTCGGGATTTCATACAGGCTTGATGTGTGCGTTAACACCAGTTCAGAAAGGATCATATCAATGAAGAAAACAATGTATCTCTTAATGTTCGTGACATTATGTTGTTCCTCGGCGGCGACTGCCGATCCAGACAATATTCAGGATGTTAATGATTCCCGCGGAACGATGAAACCCTGGGATAAAGGCGCATGGGAAACCGGGAAGTATCGCAACATATTCCTTGAGGCCGGGTATAAACAGCAGGACATTGATGCCAAACTGGCGAAGGCGTATCATGATCTCTTTGAAGGCCCCAACCGGGTTTACTTTGAAGTGGATGGCGATATGGCCTATGTGTCCGACCTCAAAAACCACGACGCACGCACTGAAGGCCTTTCTTACGGCATGATGGTGGCGGTGCAATTGAACAAGAAGGAAGTCTTTGACCGCCTGTGGCGCTGGACCGTTAAATATATGCAGCACCAGGAGGGCCCACGGGAAGCCTATTTTGCCTGGTCGGTAGATCCCAAAACAGGACGACAAAATTCACCGGGGTCCGCATCGGATGGTGAATTATACTTCGTAACCGCTCTGTTATTTGCCTCAAATCGCTGGGGCAATGATACAGGCATCGACTATTATGCCCAGGCCCGGCGCATCCTGGACGCCATGTGGAGCAAGGACGGCACCGGCGGTATCCGAAACATCATCAACACCGAACACAAAATGATTACCTTTGTTCCGGAAGGCCGGGGATACAATTGGACGGACCCGTCCTACCATGTGCCGGCCTTTTTTGAAATCTGGGCCGAGTACGCCAAAGATGGCCACGAAGCCTTCTATCGCGAGTGTGCCGAAATCTCCAGGCAGTTCCTGCATAAAGCCTGCCACCCCAAGACGGGTCTGACCCCGGACTATGCGAACTTTGACGGCACGCCTCTTCCGGGGAGAATGAGTGCGTTCGGTTTCGATTCCTGGCGAGTCCCCATGAATATTGCCATGGACTATTCCTGGTATGCCAAAGACAAATCCTGGCAGCAGGAGTATTGCAGACGCATTCAGAACTTTCTGTTCGCCCGGGGCATGGACACGTTTGAGGATCAGTTCAATGTGGACGGAACCGCCCGCGAAAATATCATGGGCGCCGGAGGATATCGCACGCTGCGCCATTCGCTCGGATGGGTCAGTACAACAGCCGCAGCCTCCATCATGGGCACCCAGGCAAAAAGCTGGAAATTTGTCGATGCCATCTGGAATGCGAAGCTGGAACCTTACAAAGACGGTTACTTCGACCCCTATTACGATGGTTTGCTGTATCTGTTCAGCCTGATGCATCTCAGCGGCAATTACCAGATCATCAAGCCGGCAGCAGCTGTGCAGGCTCCCGGTCATTCTATGCAGATGGAGCAGCTCCAGAATGGTGCCAAAGACGGCCGCTGGGCTGCAATACCAAAGATTCAGCGGTAATACGCCTGTCAATTTTTTTATAAATCCAGTTGTTTAAAAGTCTCAAATGATTACATTATTGAATGATTGAAATAATGGTAATTATTGGAGAATGCTATGGGATTTAAGTGCTTTATAGTCTTGATATCTGTCATTTCCGGCA
The DNA here is from genome assembly GCA_016935635.1 of Sedimentisphaerales bacterium. Classification (GTDB taxonomy): domain Bacteria; phylum Planctomycetota; class Phycisphaerae; order Sedimentisphaerales; family Anaerohalosphaeraceae; genus Anaeroglomus. The sequence continues at coordinate 1,957 of JAFGQP010000108.1, read as the reverse complement.
GCAGTCTTTGGGCCGCGGAGGATTGGTCTGCTAAAGTGGAATCCTCGCTTGCTCGAGCCGGCGATAATATCAGCCAGCTCCGCAAAGCCCTTGATGAAGTGCCCGGCGACCAGCTTGAAGGCATGCAGTTTCTGATTGCCTATATGCCCGAACATGACCTGCAGAGCCTGTCGGCGGAATTTCTGCTCAGTCATGTGCGAAGTGCTTATCGTGCCTGGGATGAAGCCCCGTGGAAAGAGCATATCCCCAAAGAAATCTTTCTCAATGACATCCTGCCCTATGCCAATATCAACGAGCGTCGCGATGCGTGGCGTACGGATTTTTATCAGCGATTCAAGCCGCTGGTAAGCGAAGTCCAGACTCCTTCTCAGGCGGCAATCATCCTCAACCGGGAAATCTTCAAACTGCTGAAAGTTCAATTTTCCCGCCAGCGGCCCAAAGCCGACCAGAGCCCCTATGAAACAATCCAGGCGGGCACGGCCTCGTGCACGGGGCTGTCAATACTGCTGATCGACGCATGCCGCGCGGTTGGGATTCCTGCCCGGCTGGCAGGAACTCCATTATGGCCTGATAAGAGCGGCAATCATACGTGGGTGGAAATCTGGGACGGCCAATGGCACTACACGGGAGCCGGCGAACCGGCGGAAGCCCTGGATCAGGCCTGGTTCTCAGGCAAAGCCGCAACGGCTCAACAGGACCACAAACTGCATGCGATTTATGCGGTTAGCTATCAACACACCGATCAGACGTTTCCGTTAGTCTGGAATCGTGAGGTGGATTATGTCTATGCAGTCAACGTGACCGACCGCTATGCCGGGCCGCAGAAAAGCGCTCACGAACAGCCGAATCACACTCAGCAGGAATCGCATTTTGATGTGGAAGCCTCGCTGCATGCAGTGGATCAGCTCAAAACCTATCTTCAGACACCCCTGCCGGACCGTGCCCAGCTGCCCGAACAGTTGTTTGCACAGGTTCCTTTAACCAAAAAAGACGCCCGGCAGGCTCAGGACTTGCTTTGGAGCGACCATGTCGGCTATATGAAAGAAACTCGCGCGGCTCAAATGGAATCCCGCCAGTTGACCATGGACGGATTGACCATGCCCTTTTTCTACAGCGTTACAGGCGATAAACCCCAGGACGGGCGAAGCCTCTACATTTCGCTGCACGGCGGGGGAGGTGCTCCCAAACAGATCAATGACAGCCAGTGGAATAACCAGAAAAGGCTGTATAAGGTCTCCGAAGGTGTGTATCTGGCTCCTCGTGCACCCAATGATGCCTGGGACATGTGGCATCAGGGGCACATCGACGGAATGTTCGACCGTCTGATTGAAAATCTGATTGTTTTTGAGGAGGTCAATCCCAATCGGGTGTATCTGCTGGGCTATTCAGCCGGCGGCGATGGGGTGTATCGACTGGCCCCCCGGATGGCGGACCGCTGGGCCGCGGCATCGATGATGGCCGGTCATCCCGGCGATGCCTCTGCAATCAATCTTTACAATACGCCCTTCACAATCCATGTGGGCGAGAATGACACCCCATACAATCGCAATAAAGTTGCAGTGGAGTGGGGCCAAAAGCTCGATGAACTGCAGAAAAACGAACCCGATGGTTATGTCCACTGGACCGAGATTCACAAGGGCAAGGGACACTGGATTGATAAAGGGGCCGCCGAAGCCCTGCCGTGGATGGCTCAGTTTACGCGGAATCCGCTGCCCAGACAGATCATCTGGCGGCAGGACAAACACACGCGTTTTTACTGGCTGGCTGTCGATAAGCTCCAGCCCGCTGCTGTCGTCCGCGCAAGCCTCACGGGTCAGGAAGTCAGCCTGCAAACACAGGAGCTTGACACGTTGACCTTTCGATTCAACGACGCCATGCTGGATCTCGACAAAGACGTTCGCATCACTACAGGCGACAGGGAACTCTTCAAAGGCCGCCTGAACCGAACGATCGCAAT
>JAFGQP010000107.1 GCA_016935635.1 Sedimentisphaerales bacterium | reverse complement strand
GCAGGAACGATTGTGACTGCATTCTCTATCAATCTGTTAAAAACGCTGACCGGCGTTAAAAAGGAGGCCTGATTATGAAATTTATCGCAGTGACTGCGTGTCCGACCGGGATTGCCCATACTTACATGGCGGCGGAAAGTCTGGAAAAGACCGCCAAAGAGCTGGGGCACGAAATCAAAGTGGAGACCCAGGGCGCCATGGGCATCGAAAATGAGCTGCGGCCCGCCGACATCAAAGGTGCCGATGCCCTGATTCTGGCGGCGGATATTGCCATCGAAAATGCCGAGCGGTTTGAGGGTATTCCCCGTATCGAGGTGCCGGTTCAGCTGGCCCTGAAGGATCCCAAGAGCATTTTTGCCAAAGTCCCCAATCGAGGTTAATGAGCGGGATTATGCCAGAAGTCTATGAATATCGATTTGTATGTCCGCTGCCCAACGGCGTTCATGCCCGTCCGGCCAACAGCCTGGAGCAGGTTGTCGCGGGTTTTACCGAAAGCCAGGTCTGGCTGACCAACCTGAGCAATCAGAAAATCGCCAACGCCAGAAGCATTCTGTCGCTGGTCGGTGCGGATATCAAGGCGGGGGATGAATGTGTTCTCAAGGTGGAAGGGGACAACTGCGGCCCGGCATACAGGGAAATCGTTCGATTTCTGAAGGAAAAATTTCCATCCTGCGATGATGTATTGCCGCCGGCGGCTTTCATGTCCGAAGTTTACATTCCGCCGGTTTTGCGTGCGGCCGGAGTGCCGATGATTTTCGGCTGCAAGGCGGTTTCGGGCTTCGGCAGAGGCAGCGTTGTGATTGTGGAGGCATTGAAGCTGCCTTCCGGGCTGGATCCGCGTGAAACGGTTCGTCCGGAGCAGGAATTACGCAAGATAGAAAAGGCCGTCGCAGAGCATCGCAGTGACATCACCATCAAGCTGGGTTCAGGGAGACTGACCTCCGTGGAAAGCAAGGTGCTGGAGGCACATCTGTCTATCGCCAGCGATGTGGAATTTCTGGATCGTGTTCGCTGTCTTATCCGGCAGCAGGGGATTTGTGCGGGGCAGGCGATTATCGAGTCCTTTGCATATTTTTCCGAGATATTGAAGGCGGCCCAGAGTGAACTGATTCGTGAGCGTATTGTGGATTTACAGGATGTCTGTTCGCACCTGCTCAAAAAGATATACGGTTCGGCGGCATCGGATCAAATTGTGCTGTCCTGCCCGTCGGTGTGTGTGGCCGACAACCTGACGCCGTCCCAGTTTATTTCCATGGATAAAACGATGCTGTCGGGACTGGTCCTGATGCATGGCGGCAATACCTCGCATACCGTAATTCTGGCCCGGTCATTCGGGATCCCCACGGTGACGGGCATCAAGGACGCCACGATTTTGTCCAACGGGCAGGAGGTGGTGGTGGATGCGACGTATGGCATTGTGATTACCGAGATGAATGCTCAGGCGGAACGGTATTATGCGGCCGAGCATCGCAAGCAGGAATTTCAGCAGCGCTATTTTGATGATTTCCTTGATAAACCGGCTAAAACCGTCGATGGTGTAAGGCTTGAAGTGATGGCCAATGTGGCAACGGCCGATGAGGTCCTGATGGCCATGGCCGGCGGAGCTGAGGGCATCGGGCTGTTCCGAACGGAAATGCTGTTTATGGGGCGGGATTCGGCCCCGAGCGAAGAGGAGCAGTTCAACGAATATAAAAAAGCGGCCGAATATGCGGCCGGAAAGCCCGTCATTATTCGCACTTTTGACATCGGCGGGGATAAATCGGTCAGCTATCTGAACCTGACCTCTGAAGACAATCCGTTTCTGGGGTATCGGGGGGCGCGGGTTTACAGAGACTATGAAGGGCTGTTGAAAAACCAGTTGCGGGCGATTCTGCGGGCATCGGCCTTCGGGTGTCTCAAGATTATGATTCCCATGGTGTCCTGTCTGGAAGAAGTGACCTACGTCCGGTCGCTGCTGGACCGGATTAAAACCGAACTGGACGTCCGCTCGCTGGCGTATGATAAGTCGATTTCGCTGGGGATTATGGTGGAGGTGCCTTCAGTTGTCTTTGTTATCCCGCAATTGGCAGGGCTGGTGGATTTTCTCAGCATCGGCACCAACGATTTAACCCAATATTTCCTGGCGATTGACCGGGGCAATGAGCGGGTCAGCTCGCTGTATCAATCCCGTCATCCGGGTCTGCTGGGCCTGATTCAAAAAATCGTGGAGGACGCCCATCGGCATAAGCTGTGGGTCGGCATGTGCGGTGAAATGGCCGGGCAGGTGGACCATCTGCCGCTGCTGCTGGGAGCGGGGCTGGATGAAGTCAGTGTTTCGATTCCCGCCGTGGCCGCCATTAAGGCCCGATGCGCTGACTATGACAGCCGCGACTGCCGCACCATTTTTGAACGGGCTGTGGCGGCCAAGTCGGCCGGGCAGGTGGATATGCTTCTGGCCGAGCAACAGCGCGAGCCTGTTGGCAGGCCCGTGATTGAACTGAGCCTGATTGATTTGGATGCTGATTGCATCAACAAGGAAGAGGCGATCAAATATGCCTCGGACATGCTTTATTATGCCCATCGCACCGAGAAACCGTCCGAGCTGGAACAGCATTTCTGGCAGCGCGAAGGCGTTTATTCCACGGGGCTGGGCTATGGATTTGCCGTTCCGCACTGCAAGACCAGGGCGGTTTGTGCCCATTCCATCTGCCTGATGCGGCTCAAACAGCCGATTGTCTGGAAGTCGATTGACGACAAGCCTGTGGATATTGTGATCGCGATGACCATCCGGGATGGACAGACGGCGGGCGATACCCACATGAAGATATTTTCAAAACTGGCAAGACGTATCATGCACGACGATTTCAGGGGGATGCTCAGGTCGCTTCAGGACAGGCAGGCGGTTCTTGCCTATCTGCAGGAGAAGCTGGCCCTGTAAGCATTTTTTTGTTTACCAAACAACCCATAAAAACCTGTTGGAGTTTACCATGAATATAAAGGTGTTCTGTGTTTTAGCTGTGATTGGGAGTTGTATGGCAGCATCATATTCACAAGGCAGTCAGCGGAATCTCGACCGGGACAAAACATTGTATGTGGTAGGCTATTCGCACCTGGATAGCCAGTGGCGATGGGATTACCCCCAGACGATCAATGTGTATATCAAGAACACCCTCGATGATAATTTCAAGCTCCTGGAGACTTATCCGGAGTACGTCTTCAATTTCAGCGGGGCAGCACGCTATGCGATGATGAAGGAATACTACCCCGAAAAATATGAGCAGCTTAAAAAATATATTGCCCAGGGGCGATGGTTTGTCTGCGGCTCATCGGTGGATGAATGCGATGTGCTGGTGCCGTCGCCGGAGTCGATCCTGCGGCAGGTTTTGTACGGCAACCAGTATTTCCGGAAGGAATTCAACACCGACAGCATGGATTTTATCCTGCCGGATTGCTTTGGTTTTCCGTCCTATCTGCCATCCCTTTGGGCACATGCCGGGCTGATTGGTTTTTCCAGTCAGAAGCTGACCTGGGGTTCGGCGATGGGGATTCCGTTTAATGTCGGCGTGTGGGAAGGGCCGGATGGCCGGTCGGTTATTGCAGCACTGAATCCGGGCAATTATACCGGCGGTGTCAGCGAGCGGCTGGATATCAGCAAAGAATGGGTCAATCGGGTTTATGAAAACGGCCGGGCCAGCGGGGTTTTTGCGGATTATCACTATTACGGCGTGGGAGATGTCGGCGGGGCACCGCGGGAAGCGGATGTCCAGAAGGCCGTTGCCAGCCTGGGCAATGACGATGCCGAAATTGACGTGGTGCTGAGTTCGGCTGACCAGATGTATAAGGATATTACGCCGCAGCAGAAGGCCAGACTGCCCAAATATATCGGCGAACTGATGCTGACCGAGCATTCCTCGGGAGCAATGACCTCGCAGGCGTATATGAAACGATGGAACCGTAAGAATGAGCAGCTGGCTGATGCCGCTGAGCGGGCTGCGGTGATAGCCGACTGGCTGGGCGGTATGGAGTATCCGTACCAGCAGCTCCATCAGGCCTGGTGGCGGGTGCTGGCCAGTCAGATGCATGATATTCTGCCGGGCACATGTCTGCCGAAGTCGTATGAATATTCCTGGAATGATGAAATCGTTGCTGCCAATGGTTTTGCGGAGGTATTGAACGGTTCGATTGGAGTGCTCAGCCGCGTCCTCGATACCCGCGTCAAGGGCCAGGCGATTGTGGTCTATAATCCGTTGTCGTTTGCACGCGAGGATATTACCGAAGCGACGGTTGTGTTTGCCGGCGGTGCCCCAAAGGCTGTACGGGTGTACAATCCGCAGAATAAGGAAGTGCCCTCACAGGTACTGTCCGTTGACGGCAATACCGTCAAAGTGGCTTTTCTGGCTTCGGTGCCGGCTGTGGGGGCGGCGGTCTATGATATAAGGCCTTCGTCTAAACCCTGTACGATGCGGTCGGGGCTGGTTGTGGATGAGCGGATGCTGGAGAATGCATTTTACCGTGTCACGCTCAATGACGGCGGCGATATCGCCAGTATATATGATAAGAAGGCCAGACGCGAATTGCTCAGTCGTCCGGCTCGGCTGGAGTTTCATCGCGGCACCCCGAAAGAATGGCCGGCCTGGAATATGGACTGGCGTGAGCGGGCACTGCCGGCGATTGGGTATGTGGATGGTCCGGCCGATATCCGCATTGCTGAAAACGGCCCGGCCCGTGTTGCCATTGAAGTCAGACGTCAGGCGGCCAATTCCGTGTTTGTCCAGCGGGTCTGTCTGAGTGCCGGCGATAGCGGCAGACGTATTGAGGTGCAAAATGAGGTCGAATGGCAGTCGATGGCGTGTGTGCTCAAAGCCAGTTTTCCGCTGACGGTTTCGAACCAGACCGCGACTTATACGCAGGGACTGGGGACGATTCAGCGAAGCAATAATAATCCGCGGCAGTTTGAGATGCTCTCGCATGAGTGGTTTGATTTGACGGATACGTTCGGCGAGTATGGCGTATCGATTCTGGAAGACTGCAAATTCGGTTCGGATAAGCCGTCTGATGATGTGGTTCGTCTCACGCTGCTATACACTCCGGGCGCGATGCACGGCAGTTATCAGGACCAGCTTTCGCAGGATTGGGGCCGGCACGAGTTTACGTATGCGGTCTATGGGCACGAAGGCAATTGGCAGAAAGGCCTATCGGAACGCCAGGGCCGACGTCTGAATCAACCGCTGCGAACATTTCAGGTCCAGCCGCATCCGGGTGCCGAAGGCAAATCCCTGTCCATGCTGCAGGTCAATACCAGCCAGGTGGATGTCAGGGCTTTCAAAAAAGCCGAAGACGGCCAGATGGTGGTGATCCGCCTGCAGGAGCTTCTGGGCCGTGATGCCGACGGTGTGGAATTGACTCTGGGCAAGGGCATTGTAGCCGGGTATGAAATCGACGGGCAGGAACGCAGGATCGGCCCGGCCGAAATTCAGAATGGCAAGCTGACCGTGTCGATGACCAGAAATGCAATTCGCAGCTTTGCCGTGAAGCTTGCGAATTCGGCCAGCCGCATCGATAAGCCGAATTGTGCAAGCGTCCCACTGCCGTATAATGCGGCGGCTTTCAGTCCGGATGGTGTTGCTGCTGAGGGAGCGTTCGGGGCTCAAAAGCAGTCGATGCCTGCCGAGGAACGCTATGCTTTGACAGTCAATGGGATTCGTTTTGATTTGGCAGGCGGTTCTGAAAAGACCGCAGTGGCTTGTCAGGGACAGACGCTGCGGTTGCCGGAAGGCGAGTATAATCGAGTTTATATCCTGGCCAGTGCGGACCAGGACACTGCCGATACGATAAATATTGGCGACAGGTCGTGCGCGTTCAGGGTGCAGGCATGGACGGGTTTTGTGGGGCAGTATGACCGCCGGGTGTGGGATCGTGAATTTGGGGTGGAGGACTATGTTGGTGCTGGGCGGCTGCTGGAGATTCAAAAAGGGTATATCAAGCGTGACCCGATTGCCTGGTTCAGTACGCACCGTCACACGGCAGCAGGCAAGAATGAGGCATACCAGTTCAGTTATATCTTTAAATATGACTATGGGCTGCCGAAAGGAAATGCGACGATTACGCTGCCTGATAATCCTGCGGTCAAGATTTTTGCGGTCACGGTCGCTAATGATATGAATCTGGCGGTCAATGCCTGTGATTTATATGATAATTTTGATGGACGTCAGGATATTAAGCTTCGCAAACGGCCCGGCGACTATACTGCCGGCAAGCAGGCCATTGGAAAAGCGGCTGTGGAACGGGCGGACAGTTATGAGCAGTTGACTTTGGCAAAGCCGCTGGCAGATGATTATGCTGACCAGAACAAAAAAAACAATATCCGATTTTTTCATGCAGTCAATGGACCTTTCGCATCGCCTTCCAGGGGACTGGCTGGGGGTACTCTGTATCGGGTGAATAATGGGCAAGGGGGGCAAAATAATGACGATACGAATGAGGCTACCTATTTTGACGGTGGCGAGGCTCGTATTGTCGCTGATTTACAGAAACCGGTGACGATTACACAAGTCAACACGTTTTCGTGGCATCGGTCCGACCGTGCCCCCCAGATGTTCAGTCTGTGGGCTTGTGCTTCAGACGCGGCCCCGGAAGCCGACCTGTATGCGGATGACGGTTCGGGATGGATATTGATTGCCCGGGTGGAGACCGAATCGCTCGGCGAGGGCGGGGTTCATCTGTCTTCAATAACTTTTCCTTCGGATAAACAATATCGATATCTGATGTGGGTTGCAGACCGTGAAGCTCAGGGGACATTTTTCACTGAAATGGATGTTCTTATTACAGAATAATTGGATTCTGCTGCTAGTGAATAAAAGAATGTATAAGGGTGGGCTATATACTAAATAAGAGATTTCTGTTTTTATGTGACAAAAATGCAACCCTGTCAAAAAACACAGGAACTTGATTAGAGTAAGGTCTATAACTACTTTTCATATAAGTATTAATAGTTAATAAAGCGGTTATTTTCTGAAAACGAATTAAAATGATATGTTACAATTATACTATAATTGGTTTTTCTTTACTATGGATTTCAGGGTGTTAATTTGGCATAATCAGACTTATGAGGGTACCAACAATACAATGTGGTAATATCATTGCTGATTGTCAGAATTGGCCTGTCATTTCGTCTGTCCGCGCTGCGGAGCATTACTGCAAATTGTCAAATCCGGAGATGTTTCGCTTCGATTTGAAAAAAAGGCAATCTGTGTTTACCTTGCCGGATTGCATGTCTTTATAAAAGTGACTAAAGGGATATGAAAGATACGATAATGACGAAAAACAAAAAAGCATTTACCCTGATTGAACTTCTTGTGGTCGTGGCGATTATAGCCATGTTAATGGCGGTATTGGTGCCGGCTCTTCGTCGTGTTAAGCAGCAGGCAACGGGAGCCGCATGTCTGGCGAATTTAAAAGGATTGTCAACATGCTGGCATACGTATGCAATGGACAATAAGGAACGTCTGGTCTACGGGCACTCTCCCAATCCCGGAAGGTATGATCAAAACCAGCAATACTGGGTCAGTTTTCCCCAGGACGAACAGGGGAATTATAAGGGGAATCCCGGCGATGTGACACTTCGATATGAACAGAATGGTATCGAAAAAGGCGCATTGTTCCCTTATGTCCAGTCGTATGATGCGTATCATTGCCCCGGCGACAAAAGCAAAGTTCAGTTTGCCGACCAGTATCCCAATAAACCCTGGTGGAACAGCTATTCTATTCCCGGTTTGATGAATGGAGAAGCCACCTTCTGGAGCGATCCCAAAGTAGTCAATAAAATGAGCGATATCGTAAACCCCGGCAATAAAATTATTTTCCTCGAAAATTCCGACCCGAGAGGCTGGATTATGGGGTCATGGCTGATGAATTATGGCTCGACTCCTTCATGGACAGACCCCATTGCAATCTGGCACAAAGATCGCGGTTCTCTTGGATTTGCTGATGGTCATGCAGAAATGCATTTATGGGTGGATCCCTCAACCATTGAAAATGCGGTATATGCCGCCGGCGGCGTGAAAAACCCAACACCGAAGGCAGGTGAAAAAGGTGAAGATATCCTTTACATGAGGCAGGCTTATGTTCCTGGCAGAAGATAAGCATGGCCATTGAACATTGATAGGATAAACAGGATTTGGTTTGTTTATCCTGTGGGCGGCGGAAGTGATGAATGATGCGGCAAATAAAAAGCCCTGGCTGGATAAGTCAGGGCTTTTTTTATTGGCAGTCGGACAGTCTAAGACGCCTGATTGATTCTGGCTTTTTCCTGCTCCAATTTTTCTTTTAGATAGCGGGCTGTGTGGCTTTTGGTATTTTTGATAATCTGTTCGGGACTGCCCGTGGCGATTATCTGACCTCCGCCTTCGCCGCCTTCAGGGCCCAGGTCAACAATATAGTCTGCGGTTTTGATTACATCCAGATTGTGTTCAATGACCACGACGGTGTTGCCCATATCCGTCAGCCGCTTGAGGACATTGAGCAGATTATGAATGTCGGCAAAGTGCAATCCGGTTGTGGGTTCATCGAGAATGTACATCGTGTGCCCTGTTCCCGGCCGACCCAGCTCCGCGGCCAGCTTGACACGCTGAGCCTCGCCGCCGGACATGGTGGTGCTGGATTGCCCCAGCGTCATATAGCCCAGGCCGACGTCGCAGAGGGCCTTGAGCAGCCGCACGATTTTCGGGAAATTGGAAAAGAAATCCCGGGCTTCCTCAATCCGCATATCCAGCACATCGGCAATATTTTTGCCTTTGTAGGTGATTTGCAGGGTTTCGGGATTATACCGGGTCCCTTTGCATTCCTG
>JAFGQP010000106.1 GCA_016935635.1 Sedimentisphaerales bacterium | reverse complement strand
GGCCGTTTCCAGTAATGCGATAGATTGACCATAACCAGAGTCATACGCATCTGCTCCTTATTATATTGATTCTACTTAAAATCTTCCGTTTCGTCGCGGCTAAGTACAGTGGCATCAACCACGTGCTTCTTTTGCTTGCGAAATAATCATACCCGTTGGGTATTTTAAGGCCGCTTCGTAGAGTTCATCCAGCGACATCCGCCGTATCTGGGCCTGGCAGCCAATCGCCCCGGCCTGACGCACAATCTGGGCCTCATCGGCATGACGCAGCGTCAGTACTGCCTGGCCATCGCTGCGGCTCCAGTCGATTGCATTCCTGAACGGCAGCGATTCCGGCAGTTGTCCGCCCGCTGCCGTCAGCGTCACCCGGCAGAATTCCTCCTGCAGGGTATCCAGTGCACAATTCCGCACAATCCGGCCTTTATCCATAATCACGATGTGGTCGATGATTTTCTCGATGTCGCTGAGGATATGTGACGAAATGATAATCGTGCGGTTCTGCGTCTGAATCATCTCGAGCATCAGGTTCAGAAACTGCCGCCGCGCCAGCGGGTCCAGCGCCGAGGCCGGTTCATCGAGAATCAGCAGTTCCGGCTCAAAGCCAATCGCCAGCAGAATCGCCAGCTTCTGCCGCTGCCCCGGAGACAGCGACCCCACACGGTCTTTGAGATTCAGTTCAAAATCGCGGACATACCGCTGCTCCAGTTCGCTATTCCACGTCGCATAATATGCCGCCACATAGCGAATCAATTGTCCCACATTCATCCAGTCAATCAGTTCGCCTTCCTGATGCACATACCCGAGCCGGGCAAATTCCGCCGGGCCGAGCCTGCGGGCCTCCATGCCCAGCGTAGTACATGTCCCCGCATCCGGCAGATACAGTCCGATGATATGACGCAGCAGCGTGCTCTTGCCTGCCCCATTGGAACCGACCAGCCCGATGATGCTGCCGGGTTGAATGTCAAGGCTGACCTTATCGAGGGCGGTTGTTTCACCGAAATGCTTGACGACATCACAAAATTGAACCAGGGTATCCACCTTTGTCATAATTATTTCTCCTTTTGCGAGTGAATTTTCTGATAGTGCTCCGTTAATCCGGAAATAATCTGCGGCAGGTCAACATCCATCTGAACCGCCGCTGCCGCCACATCACTGAGCAGGGCATCAAAAAGCGCCTTGCTTTGACTGGCCTTGCGGGACTCGGCCAGCGGTGCCACAAATAAACCAATCCCCCGTCGTCGTTGAAGAAGGCCCTCTGACTCCAGAATACTATACGCCTTGCTGATGGTCATCGGGTTGACCTTGAGCCGGCCGGACAAATCCCGCACCGACTCCATCTGGTGCCCCTCCCCCAGAATTCCCGACAGAATCAGCCGCTGTACCTGTCTGACAATCTGCCGGTATATCGGAACCCCACTATGGAAATCGACGTCAAGTATCACAATGGATCCTTTCTTTTACTGTATTAGTATAGTAATACAGTAATATTCAAAATGCAACTTTTTTTCTGATTTTTTCTTGAAATTGAAGCATAAAACATCGACAACATGAACATATCTGATTGTATAATAAATACTTATGATTCGATGGCGATTTCCCTTGCCCCCATCCATTCCGTAAAATAGAATAGGTCTTTTTCCGATAGGACCAAAACAATGTCACCAAAACAGCCTGATTTTCGACGGTATCTGGTTCCGGTCAATACCGGCTCGACCCAGCAATTATTTACGGATTGTCTGGTGGTCGGGGCCGGGGTTGCGGGGCTGCGGGCGGCACTGGAAGCCGCGGAACAATGCGATGTAACACTGATTTGCAAAGGAAATCTGTCCGACAGCAATACCTGGAATGCCCAGGGCGGCATCGCTACAGTGCTGGCCATCGAAGACAGCTTCGAATCCCATATCGAAGACACCCTCCGCGCCGGCTGCGGCATCTGCGATAAAACCGTCGTCGAGCGAGTTGTCAAAGAAGGCCCCGGCCTGATACGTCAACTGGCCGACTGGGGCACCAAATTCGACCGCGTGGACGGCAAAATCGACGTCACCCGCGAAGGAGGCCACTCGCACTCCCGCGTGGCCCACGCCCTTGGCGACTCCACCGGCAGGGGCATCGCCGAAGCCCTCATCGAAAAAGTCCGTCAGCAGGTTAATATCAACATCATCGAAAATTTCTACACCATTGATTTGCTGACCTGTCCGGACGGGCGATGCCTTGGCGTCGTGGGTCACCGTCCCCATTCCGGCACTGAAATCATCTGGGCAGCCGCGACCATTCTGGCCACCGGCGGCGCCGGCAGGCTCTACCGCGAAACCACCAATCCCGAAGTCGCCACCGCCGACGGTCATGCCATGGCCTATCGTGCCGGCGTCGTCCTGCGCGATATGGAAATGATGCAGTTCCACCCCACGACGCTGTATATCGCTGGCGCCTCCCGCGCTCTGATCACCGAGGCCCTGCGCGGAGAAGGGGCAATCCTCCGCGACAGCACCGGCAAGGCATTTATGAAAAAATATCACCCCGACGGCGAACTGGCCCCGCGCGATGTCGTCAGCCGGGCCATTCTGGACCGGATGCTCAAAACCGGCTCAACGCATGTCTATCTGGACCTGCGGCACTTCGACAAGCCTCACTTTGCCAAACGTTTCCCGCTGATCAGCGAAATCTGCGGGAGTTTTGATATCGATATCGCCACGGATATGATCCCCGTCCGACCGAGTGCTCATTATATGGTTGGCGGCGTCAAGATCGACCTCGAAGCACAGACCAATGTCCCCGGCCTGTTTGCCTGCGGCGAAGTCTCATCCACCGGTCTGCACGGGGCCAACCGCCTCGGCAGCAACTCCCTGCTGGAAGGCCTGGTCTTCGGCAAAATCGCCGGCCAGTCAGCCCTGATGTGGCTCCAGAAAATGGCCGGCCCGGAATATCGCAAAATGACCATCGAAATCCCGCCGTCCGACCGCAGCCGGCTGGACACCGAAGATGTACGAAACTCCCTGCGTGCCCTGATGTGGCGCAATGTCGGCATCACCCGCCAGGCCAAACATCTCGACGAGGCCCAGGAAATCATCCGCTTCTGGCAGCGCTACGTTATGGATAAAGTCTTCGAAAGGCCCTTCGGCTGGGAAACCCAGAATATGCTGACCGTGTCGCTGTTAATGGCTCAGGCCGCTGCGACACGAACCGAATCCCGCGGCGTGCATTTCCGCAGCGACTTCCCCGAACGCGATGACGCCGCTTTCGCCCACCACATTGAACAAGTTCGTGAAAACGCTTGATATGCCGACCGGCAAATTGGTACGATGGGGTTTTGAGTGTCAGATGCAGCAGGATCGTTCTTATTCGTGGTTTACAGGGATGGTGGTAGAGTTAACACCGGTTGCCGAGCCGACCGGGCTGGCATTCCTGGGTCTTGGCTCTATAACTTTATTACAGCGAAAAGCAAAGCTGCGGCACCTTATTTAATCTCGTCCACGCGGATTTCATCGAACATGGTCACCGCATCGGCCTGGGTACACAGCCCGATCATCCCCGGCAGCGGCAGCATATCATCCTGATGCTTCATGATGAATTGCCCGTCCATGGTCATGGTGATGTGTTCGCGAAAATGTTCGATGTCCAGCGTATGCCAGGTCGTTGGGTCGGCCTGCACGGAAACCGATTGCAGCAGCTCGCGTTTGCCATAAATAACACAATACAATCGCACCTGCTGCTTGAGAGCATCCCACTGCGCAGCATAATAATTATCCCCGTTCAGGGCCCGCCAGACAATCCCGCCGCCCTGCTGGTTCGT
>JAFGQP010000105.1 GCA_016935635.1 Sedimentisphaerales bacterium | reverse complement strand
TATTTAAAGCATTTGTCGATGTGTTCCCGGGACGGCGGAGGGGTCATCAGGCTCACAATCACCGCTACCAGTACTGATATCGGCAGCGCTATAACCAACGGGTCTACTTCCGACCAGTTCGGCTTATCCAGCAAAAGAGATGTTTTTCCGAATAATTTTGAGCATAAACCAATAGTTGATGCTTCCTTGTCCTTGATAAAGACCAGCCAGAGGGTCGTGACCAAAAACCCGATAAACATTGACCAGATTGCACCGGCCCGCGTCATTCGCTTCCAATACAAGCCCCCCAGAAAGGCCGGCAGGAACGCCGAGGCACACAATCCAAAAAAGACCGCTGTTGCACGGGCGATAAAAGTGCTTTCACGGGCATAAAAGCTGATCACCACCGCATAGACGATACCGATAATGATGCCGATACGGGTAATGTTGGCACTGCTGCCATGCTGACCGGTCACCTGCTCATAGACATCACGGCCGATGCTTGTGCCGACCGTATGGAATTGGCTGGACAGGGTACTCATCGCCGCCGACAGCAGCGTCAATAAAAACAGCAGTCCGAACCATTTTGGCATGGCACTGGTAATATAGGCTGGAATAACTTCATCCGCTGAACCG
The DNA here is from genome assembly GCA_016935635.1 of Sedimentisphaerales bacterium. Lineage (GTDB taxonomy): Bacteria > Planctomycetota > Phycisphaerae > Sedimentisphaerales > Anaerohalosphaeraceae > Anaeroglomus. Next base: position 21,399 of record JAFGQP010000105.1, on the reverse strand, counting down.
CCGGCATAGACAATCGAAATACTCCGGCCTTTTTGTATCGCAACGGTCTGCCCATCGGCCCCCGGCTGACTGCCGCCATCGCCGGACAATTTGACCGGGGCTATCTTTTCAGGCACATCCCGCCAAACACCCTGCTCGTCGGGCTTCATAATCTGCAGAACCGCAAGCCCCTTGCCGGCATCAAGGGTTTTGACCACTCGCCCTGATAACTCCGCCCCATAATCGGCAAAATATGCATTGGATAAGGCACCCACGGTAAAGGCCACCCCGGTCATCACAATAATAAACACTCCGCCGATGAGCGTCGCGCGATTCAGTTCCCGCTTGCTTCGGACGGTCATGAACCGCACCACCAATTGCGGCTGAGCCAGCACGCCGATACCGACCCCGAGGGTGATGGTGCTGATAACAATCCACCAGAGGTTGTACTTGACATCCCCCCAGCCAAACGCCGGCATAGCCGTCCAGCCGCGATGACCAATTGTCTGCAGTTTGCCCGGCACCAGAGGCGCCAGTGCCGTAAGTTTTTCATGAGCTTCTGTTATCCCGCCCAATTTTGCATAACAAAAGACAAGCAGTGCGAACATCCCTACAAACATGATAGAACCCTGCAGGGCATCGCTGTACATTACGCCCTTGAGTCCGCCGACCACCACGTACGCGGCAATAATCACGCTGAACACCAGCAGCGCCGTTTCATACGAGATGCTGAAGGAACTCGCTACAAATACACTGCCGCCAATCAGCACCGCCGCGGCGTACAGGGGAATAAACAGGAAGATGATCGCGCCGGCGAAGATCTGGATAAAACGACTTTCATACCGGCGTGCCAGCAGTTCGGGGAAGGTGTGAGCATCCAGATGATGGCCCATGCGCCGGGCACGCGGCGCCAGAAAGACAAACGCAATAAAGATGCCCACAAAGATATTGCATACTGTCAGCCATAGAACGCTCATCCCGAACAGCCCCGCCACACCGCCGAAGCCCACAATCGCACTGGTGGAAATAAACGTCGCTCCATAACTCATCGCCATGACGAAAGGGTGCGTCTGCCGGCCGGCAACCAGAAAATCAGTTGCGTTTTTTGTTCGCAGGTAACCCATCACCCCCAAATACATCACAATAAACAGATATACAAGGACCACAATGATATCCAATAACCCTACGCTCTGCGCCAGCATAAAACCTCCATATTAGAAGCAATTAACTGCTTGTATCGCCTGCATGATTTGTGTCGAATCAGAATTTCTCTTCGACTTTTTTTTCTTCAGCCACCCATTTAACGTCATCGGGTTCGACTGATTCGTCGCCACGATTCCAATTCAGTATGCCATAGACAACACACAGCCCAGCACTGAAAAGACACAGCAAATATGCCGCCACTACCCCTTTATCCTCTATTCCTAACATAGTGTTCTTCCTGCAAAATCATGGATTTCGATTTGTTTGAAACACATACTCCAATTAAACTGCCGAAGTTTCTATGAGAAGAAACAATAGTCTCGGAAACCACTTTTTTCAAATAAAATCTGTTCTGAATTCACAATTTATCGACCAAAAGTACAATAATCGTGATTTTTAGGACATAAATCAGTGGAATTCCGGATAGAATAGAACAACTGAGGATTATATATCCGGAAAAATATGGAGTACATAAGTATATTTATATACAGTGTTTATCTTTCAATCCGCATGGATCAGCGATTATTATGCCTGGCGATTCAGCAATCGCCGGGCATTTTGATAAAGCATCTTATCGAGCCTCTCTTCGGGTAATTGCAGATTTTCCAGAAAGGCAATCATCTCTGCCTGGTCGGCCCAGGGACTGTCGGTCCCAAACAAGAGATAGTCGGCCGGGTGAGCCAGCAGCATCTGTCGAAAACGATCCTCCCCCAAAAACTCCCGGCTGACGGAAATATCCATCCAGATGGGTTTGCCTAACAGGTATCGCTCAACCTGGTCCCATTGCTGCCAGGAGCCGACATGGGTGGTAATCAGCTTCAGCTCCGGCACCCGTTCCAGCACCTTCAGAATCCGCTGCGGGCCAGCCCGATCGATCCATTCATAGGCGATATCAAAACCGGTATGAATCATGGTAATCAGCTGATGCCGGCTCAGGGCTTTGTAAATCGGCATCATTCGCGGCTCATCGAGGTCAAATTCCTGATAATAGGGGTGGAACTTCATCCCAATAAATCCCGCCTCGGCCACCTGCTCGACTTTGCGGACTGCATCCGGGTCGGCCGGGTGCACAGATGGAAACGGAACTATCCGAGGGGATCGGATTTGTTTGCTCCATTCCAGAATTGGTTCATACTGCTTTGGGCGGGTGGCAATATTGCACAGCACGCTCGTCTGGACACCGGCCCGGTCCATCGAGGCAATCAACGAACTCAGCCGTCCATCCAGAACCGCTTTCCAGTCCGCCTCCGCTTCCATCGTCGTCATGGCCTTTTCGGCCACGGCGTCCGGAAATGCATGGGTATGAAAATCAATTACAGGTCGCATTGCTGAATTCCAAAACAAAACAGCAAATCTGAATTGCCGATATTTTTATTTATTTGCCGAAATCGCAGCCTCCAGGTGGGCCGGACTTGTTCCGCAGCAGCCGCCCAGAATTGCAGCCCCGCAGTTGCGAATCTTGACCATGGCTTCAGCATATTTGCAAGGAGATAACTTATATACCGCTTTATCATCAACCAGTTCGGGTCGTCCTGCATTGGGCTGGGCAATCAGCAGGATATAGCCGCCGAATAACGCGGATGTAAATGCCTGAGCCAGCTTGACATAGCCATCCATATCGAGGGTCCCGCAGTTAAAGCCCACCGCACGCACGCCTTGGCCTGTCATGGCATCCACCAGCATCCTGGGGGTCACGCCCATCATGGTCCGCGGCCCATCCGGCGTCGAGTCAAACGCCATCGATGCGAACACCGGCTTGGCAGTCACACTCTTGACCGCTTTGACCGCAACGGTCAGCTCATCCAGAGCCATCATGGTTTCCACGATAAAGCCATCGACCCCGCCTTCTTCAAGGGCTTTGGCCTGTTCGGCATAGGCTACAAATAAATCGTCTTGTTTCAGGATCCCCAGCGGCTCCAGAAAATCCCCTGTCGGCCCGATGTCGCCGATGATGTAGCGATCTTCGCCGGCGGCCTTGCGGGCAATCGCCGCTGCGGCCAGGTTGATTTCCCGCATCCGGCCATCCAGTCCGTGCCGACGCAGTGAAATCGGATTGGCCCCGAAGGTGTTGGTCAAGACCGCGTCGCAGCCGGCATCAAAATAAGCCTGATGGACGGCCTCGACAATCCCCGGCTGTTCGATGTTCAGCAGTTCGTTACAGCCGCCCGGCTGGGCACCACGTTCGAATAACTGCGTCCCCATCGCACCGTCAAGAAAAACCGTTCGTTTGCCAAGCTGTCGTCCCAGCGGTACTCGCATTATAATCTCCCTTCGGCCTGCTCCCTATCGGGAACAAACTCACAAAATTCATTTAATTGGTACACGGCTTCAAATCCTCTTGGTTCCGGCCGCACAAACAGCCGCATCTGGGCCTCTGTGGGCCTGAAGACGGCAATCCCCGACAGTTTCAGGGTCAGCCGTGTATTCATCCGGCCGCCGCGAAAATGCCTCAGGTCGATGGTGCTGGGAATATCCCCAACATCCGTTATCGTTTTATAGTCGCTCAAGTCCGCCGAGGCAATCAGTTTTCCCAGCATGTCGCAATATTCAATTCGCTCAATCCGGTACGTGCAGCAGTTGATATAGACCCTCCGCAGCCCCGTTGATTCAATCACAGTCAATACGTCAAATCCCGGATCACTGGTCAGCAGCCAGTCCAGCGATAAATCAATCTGGCCCAACGCATCGGCCAGATAAAAGGGATTGAATCCTATTTTTTCAGGACACAGCATGACATTCTTGCGCGGTCCGTACCATGCCGTATTAAGCGCCGGTTTGACATACATCCAGAATGTTTCAGGGTTGGCCCCGATGCGTATGGGCCCGAATTTCTCTCCACCCAGGTACAGCCTGTCTGGCCCGACAAATCGCAGCGTCCCGTCAAAGCTTTCTTTTTTGGGCTTTCCCTTTGAATCCGTAAATTCCATCACACAGCTTACCGATGACCGCAAGGACAGCGTCACGGGCTGCCGGGCACGCAGGGTTTCGATAACCTCTTCGGTGGTGGCCTTGCCCGGGCACCGCACCTCCGGCTCCTTTTGCGGGGGCACGCATCCGCTGATCCAGAGCAATCCCAGTGCCAACCACAGCCGGATCCAGCTGCGTACAACGGGACCGTACCCCATACTGTTTCTGCTCGCTTTTTTCATTCCGTCTCCAGGCTCGTCTGTAGAATCTGGCCCATCTGCTCGGACAACTGCTGAATCTGGTCTTCGTTGAGGTGCGGATTCACCACATCCGCCGTCCGGTCTTCACCGGTCACCTTCATCGTCCAGATTTCCTGATCATTCTCGTTTCGCGCCGAATCGTATTTCAATTTGCGTTTCCGCATCAGGATCAGCGTCAGCACAAAACGGAAATTCACCTTTTCCGGCTCCTGTTCATTGGCTAACCGGTCGAAAAAAGCCAGCAGCATGGCATCATCTATCAGCAGTTTCTTTTTGTGTTCGGGATTGGGAATCCGGCTTTTCCAGAAACAGTAGACCTCCGGCTTATGCTCCTCCCAGTAAGCCGTACAGAAATCCCGACGTTCCAGGCCCTGCTCGGCCTGGACCAGCGCCGCGAAATACTCCTCCCCCACCGCCAGCTCGCGCTCAGTCCCGAAACATCGCCCTACCGTTTTTCTGATTTCCCAGTCTGCCATCCGTGTCTTACTCCGCTGTTGACTGCCTGCTGTCTAACGATATCCAGTTCCGCATTTTATCCACCGTTGCCGGGCCAATTCGCGGCACCGCATCCAAATCTTCGACCTGCGTAAACGCCCCATGCTGCTGACGGTACTCGACAATCGCCGCCGCCAGCGCCGGCCCCACACCCTGCAGCCGCACCAGACTGGCCGGGGGGTCCGTATTCGGATTAATGGTATCCAGCGGGCATGGCAGATTCATCGCCCTGGTTACATACCCGATGGCTCCACAGTACGCCGCCACCCCTGCAAAGGCAATCCGCAGTAAATATCTGATAATTTCAATCCGATGTGAAAGTAGAACCGTGGTGATTTCCCCTGATCTGGATGCACAAATTTCACTTTTTCCGGATTCATATACCATCCTTTAACTCCTCGTACAAATCCAGAACTCCAACATCAATCCATTCACTTGGTCTCGCCCAGCATCTTCAGGATCGTCTTTTGGAATTTACCCATCGTCAGATATGCCTTTTTCGGACTGAGCTTGTCATCCACAAGCCCCGACCCGATCCACCCGCAGCTTCCGCTGTCGGCAAGCTGTGAATAAGTAATCGTGGACACTAAAGGCCGGCCCAGCAGTGTCTTGTATAAATGCTCAATCCACTCCGCCTGCAAAACCGCAGACCAGGGCTCTTTCCACTGGCCAGCCCGGCAGTAATCCTCTTGGCCGGCACTGCAGCGATCCGGAGCCGCGGCCGCCGTAATATGCAGCGGCTTATTGACCGGCATAAAACAATCCAGACGTGAGGCAATCTGCATCATATCCCGCAGATGCATCCCAACCCGATCCCGGCCGAATTCCAATTGCAGCCCAAATGCATCAAAACTGATGCCGCTTTGAATCACGACATCCGCATATACCAGCGGCGGCATCGTCAGCTTGTCCGTCGCGTAATATTCGCCCCAGGGTGCCACAATTTCCACAATCCGCCGGCTTTTGGAATCGGCTGCCTTGGCCGCCAGACAGGCTGTCCGTGTCATCTCAATCATCTGCTCATAACTGAAGCCAAAACAGTTCCGGGCATTCATGCCGCTGATAACACGCCAGTAATGCACATACTTGCCGTACCGGGTCACCAGTTTATGAATAAACTCGTATGCCTCTTCCCGAACTTTTTCAAATTCCGCCCTGGATTCCAGCAGCCATGCCGGCACCAGACCAGGCTCAAAGCTTAACAGGGGTCCGCAGCTTAATGCCAGGCGTTTGCCTGCCAGATGGTCCATACAGGCATCGATTGAGGAATAATCGTATTTACCCTTGTCAACCTCAATCTTGCCCCAGTTAACCGGTACCGTGAAGAAACTGAACATATCCAGCATCGATTTGCGATAATTTTCATCTTTAATCAATGTCGGATCCACTGCGCATCCGAGGCTGTGACGGCTAATACCCTTGTTTTTCAGTCGGAAGGACAAAAACTGTTCTGAATATCGCCCTGACAGTTTTTCTGAGAATTGAAGTCCCTTTTGCAAGGCCTCATCCGCCAGTTGCGAGGCCCTAACCGGGTCGGTCACAATATACTGCAGCGAGTTAATAAAAAGATTCTGTGCTTCGTGAGCCAGGTCTGCAAACTTGTCGGTTTCCTCAAAGAGCGCCCAGTCCTCGCGCTTCAGGGTGACCTGCATCAACCGGGCTCGGGCCAGCTCCACGTTCAATATGTAGGGCTCTTCCCGTTCCGGCAGCCGGGTTGTCGGCAGCAAAAACGTTCCGCAACCGGGTACCGGCCACATCAGCGCCAGGCCTGCTGCGTCGTCCCCTTTCCGGCGACAGTCAATCACTCCATTCTTGAACGTCATCGATTCCACATAACGCAGCGGAACCATATCCATCCCGAACATATACGCCGCCGACAGTACAAACTGGTCAGCCAGCCGCCCATTTTGATATACTAAAAAACGCAACCGTCCCTCAATTCTTGAGTTATCGTTTCTCTTTACAATCCGTCCCGTCCATGGATACATAGACCATCACCACCCAGATTGCAGCTCATCACGACCCGAAATTATAACACCAAGCTCCCGATTTGCAATCAATTCCCCAATTTTCATTGATTCCCGACCCAGAGCCCCTGGAATCTGGTAATCACTCAATCAGTACCACCCCGTAAGAACTGCCTTTACCGTCGTAAGTTTTGACCACCTCAATTGGATACCCGTTCGCCCAGACTGTCGCATAGACATCAATCCCGCAGGCCTCCATCGACGGGCGGGTCTGTTCCGGCGTCGGCGAATGCGGCGGACACGATACCCTTTCGATTCTTCTGACTCTGTTCTTATGAGATTATTATAATGGATCCGCACAACTTAACAATCTCTCAGTCAGGTATTGACACGAACCTTTTACACACTACAACAGTACTTTGATAAGAGGGTATCATGTCAGATAATGATATATATATTAGGCATTTTTTTGTATCATCTTTACCTCCATAATATCATACTAAGCGAAATTGATATAAAACAAATTAGTTTACATCCCCTGTGCAAAACGTAAGGAATAAACATTTGTTTAGGTGAAACCTTTTCGGAGGGCAAAACCATGCAAAAAAAACACATTCCATTGATTGCACTATTATTATGCTTCTGTAGTGTGTCCATGCCTGCGGTTGCGGAATATATGAAAATAGATCCCCCGCCGGACGTGGACAAAGCCGCCCACGGCCATGCCGGGTCCAATAGCTGCTGGCTGGCAACCGCGGCGAACATGCTGGCCGGTGCCGGTTACGGCGTCGGAGTCACCGTTCAGCAGCGGGCTGACGATATCTACAATCAATTGGCAGCCCATTACGGCGTTGCCAATGGCGGTTGGGCCGATACGGCCATCAGTTGGTGGCTCGGCTCGGCACACAATCTCTGGCCCGGAAACCCCTACGATGTCGTCACTGTGTACGGCAACAAAATCCGTGTCCCCTGGAATAACGCCAACGGCGCCAGATTTATCGGCAACGAACTGCGGCGGTGCCAGATGCTCGGCCTGAGTATCAGTTGGCCGCGGACTACTGCCGGGGGCAGCGCCTCCGGCGGACACGCTATTGCCTGCTGGGGAGACAGCGGCGCACGCGCCACCCTGGCCGCCAATCCGGCCCAGGTCATTGTCGTCGATTCCGACCGAGACACCGACGGCGATGTCCAGACCTACACTTACGACAATTACGTCAATCCCAACCCCGCCGGTTTCGATGAAGGCAACGGCTGGTACATGAATTACAGCGCCAACCATCCCTTCATCAAACACATTGTCACTCTGTGCCCGACCGACAATCCCGGCGACCACACACAGACTCAGAAAGTCACCGGCAGCTACCGCATTCATCAGCGCTCGCGAATTCAGCGGGCTAACGACCTGCATTACAAAGTCGGCACCGACGTGGACATCCTCAGCTACAGCACCTGGATTGACTGGTCAACCAACAATAAACCGTCGATAAAGGAAAATGCCAATCCGCCGCGCGAACTGACTGTGGACTGGGACTTGAGTGATCACCCCGTACCCTACTGTACCTGGGTCACCATCACCACCGAATTTGTCGTCCCGCACTGGAATGCCATTTCGTACCGGGACGTCTATTTTACCTACCCCGAACTGTTTATCCGCTTCCCTGAATTTTACTGGCTCATCAATACACCAATCTCCGATATCGCCCCGAAATATCCCAATGCTACCGGCGGCTATGTCGTCGGCAGCTTTGACCTGATCGCCCAGGAAGTCACCGGAGGCGGTCCGGAAGTTGTCGCCGAGTATCGCTTCATGCACGAGTATGATTTTATGCAAAATCCCGAGCTCCATGAATTCATCCTGCAAAGCAAAGAGCCGGAAATGATTTTCATCGGCAACCTGCGGTTCGGCCACAGTTACGGCCACCTCGACACCGAGGACTTATGGTCCTTTAACGACTGGATGACGCGTCTGCCCGGTCAGTATCCCATCCAGCAGCTGCCCGCCGTCAAGATCGACTGGAAAGACATGCTACCGTATCCTGAAGGCGAAATTTACAAAGGCGAGTTTGAACCGCCCAAATGCACCGTATTCTTCGACGAAGACCTCAACAAAGACTGCTGTGTGGACCTGGAAGACTTCAACCTGCTGGCTCGCCGCTGGCTGGATTGCACCACCCGTTAAACATCACGCTGCATGACCATTTTATGCATCAAAAAGGCCTGCCGTCTCTGGACAGGCCTTTTGTGTTTGATGAGGATTTATCTATCCGCAGCTTCAGGCCGTTTTGTTCGTCAAGACCAGCCAGAGGGCATGGACCATGCCGGGGATACCGCCAAGGAGCGTGAGGATGAGATTAATCCAGAAATGGGTGCTGATTCCGACCTGCAAGGCAGCCGCCAGCGGAGGAAGAAAAATAGCCAGAATGATTTTTACAATGATCATAATAAACCCTTTCCATGATTGGAGACTGTTTTCTTATGGTTCTGCAGAATTGTAAGACAGCAGTATCTGGATGTCAACCTATATACGCAAATTCCTGATGGGTGCCATGAAATCAAAAAAGGCCTGCCGGGATTCCGACAGGCCTTTGCGATAGTTGAACGAAACCGTATTAAGGTTTATTTTTTGCCTTTCTTCTTGGCGCCTTTTTCGGCGATGACAGCCTGAGCGGCGGCCAGTCTTGCAATCGGCACTCTGAAGGGCGAGCAGGACACGTAGTTCATGCCGACGTTGTGGCAGAACTTCACGCTGGTTGCTTCGCCGCCGTGTTCGCCGCAGATACCCACTTTCAGATCCTTGCGGGTTGAACGGCCTTTTTCGATGGCCATTTTCACCAGCATACCGACGCCGCTCTGATCCAGACTCTGGAACGGATCGGCCTTGAAGATGCCTTTGCCGCCGTCTTTTTCGCTGGCAACGTAAATCGGCAGGAAGCGTCCTGCATCGTCGCGGGACAGACCCAGCGTCATCTGGGTCAAGTCGTTGGTGCCGCAGGAGAAGAACTCGGCAACTTCGGCAATTTCATTGGCCAGCAGAGCAGCACGCGGGATTTCAATCATGGTGCCGACCATGTATTTGACCTTGGACTTGGCTTCTTTAATCAAACCATCCGCCAGGGCTTTGGCCTGGGCAACCTGAATCGCCAGTTCTTTCTTATCAATGGTCAGAGGAATCATGATTTCCGGCAGGACCTTGATGCCTTTCTTGGTGCAGTTAATGGCAGCCTTGATAATGGCTGTGACCTGCATATCCAGGATTTCCGGATAGGTGATGCACAGACGACAGCCGCGGTGGCCCAGCATCGGGTTGGATTCATGAAGCTGTTCGCAGCGATGTTTGATTTTCTCAATGGAAATACCCGTCACATTGCTGAGTTTCTTGAAGCCTTCTTCATCCTTCGGGGTGAATTCATGCAGCGGCGGATCAATCAGACGAATGGTCACAGGCTTGTTGTTCATCGCGGTGAAGATGCCTTCGAAGTCGCCCTGCTGGAACGGCAGCAGTTTGGCCAGGGCGGCCTTGCGGGCCTCGACGGATTCAGCCACAATCATTTCCTGCATGGCAAGCCGGCGTTCTTCGGTTTCAAAGAACATGTGCTCAGTTCTGCAAAGACCGATGCCTTCAGCACCCATCTTGATGGCATTGACTGCATCGGCCGGGGTGTCGGCATTGGTACGAACCTTCAGGGTTCGGATTTCATCGGCATATTTCATGATGGTCTGGTAGGCGGCGGGCTGCTCAGGCAGCTGCAGAGGAAGCTTGCCCATATACACATCGCCCGTATTGCCGTCGATCGTAATGAAGTCGCCCTGCTTGACGACCTTGTCGCCGACCTTCATGGATTTGGTATTATAGTTGATATCGAGGGCTTCGCAGCCGACCACGCAGCACTTGCCCCAGCCGCGTGCAACCACTGCAGCATGGCTGGTCTTGCCGCCGGTGGCAGTCAGAATACCGGCCGCAGCGTGCATACCGCCGACGTCTTCAGGGCTGGTTTCTTTTCTGACCAGAATCAGCTTTTCGCCCAGTTCGGCCATTTCTTCGGCTTCTGCGGCGGTGAAAACAACTTTACCACCTGCAGCACCCGGAACAGCATTGATACCGGTTGCAATCTTGGTCGCGGTCTTGGCGGCCTTGGCATCCAGTTGAGGATAGAACAACCGTTCGATGTCTTCGGGCGTGATGCGGGCGACGGCTTCTTCCTTAGTCAGCAGCTTTTGTTTAACCATGTCGGCAGCAATCTTGAAAACAGCCGCCGCGGTGCGCTTGCCGGTACGGCACTGGAGCATAAACAGCTTTTCTTCCTGAACGGTGAATTCCAGGTCCTGCATATCTTTGTAGTGCTTTTCAAGCTGCAGGCGAACCTGGCAGAGCTGTTTGTACGCCTTGGGCAGCAGTTTGCCGAGTTCAGCCAGTTTCATCGGGGTGCGAATGCCGGCCACCACGTCTTCGCCTTGGGCATTAATCAGGCAATCGCCATAGAATATGTTTTCACCGCTATTGGGGTCACGGGTAAAGCATACGCCCGTACCGCTGTGATCGCCCATATTGCCGAAGACCATGGTCTGAACGTTAACCGCGGTGCCCTTCAGGTCGCTGATCTTTTCCACACGGCGATAGGTGACGGCCTTGTCGGCTTCCCAGCTTCCGAACACGGCGCCAATCGCGCCCCAGAGCTGTTCATACGGATCCTGCGGGAACGCCTGACCTTTCATGTTATCAGAATAGAATTTCTTGAAGTCGGCACAAAGGGCTTTGAGGGCGTCTGCATTCAATTCAGGGTCGGTCTTGACGCCGGCCTTCTGTTTGGCATGGTGCAGCATTTCTTCCATGGGCTCTTTGGACAACCCCATGGCTGTGGTGCTGTACATCTGGATAAACCGGCGATAAGCATCGTAGGCAAAACGGGGATTGCTGGTCTTTTTGGCCAGACCTTCAACGGACTGGTCATTGAGACCGAGGTTCAGGATGGTTTCCATCATACCCGGCATCGAGCGGGCGGCACCGGACCGAACCGAAACCAGCAGCGGATCATTGACATCGCCGAATTTCTTGCCCATGGCTTTTTCAACTTTGGCCATGTTTTCCCGAACTTCAGCTTTTAACGCATTGGAAATCTTTCTTCCGACCTTGTAGTATTCTTCGCAGTTGGGGACTGAAATCGTGAATCCGGGAGGAACCGGCAGCCCGGCGGCAGTCATGTCTGCCAAACCAGCGCCCTTACCGCCAAGAATCAACTTCCGTTCGCTTTCCGTTTTGGCGACAGTCATCCCTTCGGCCTTGCCGTTACCGAAGAAGAACACTGTCTTTTTGGCCTTGGCCGGGGAGGCTTTCTTGGCCGCAGCTTTAGCTTTCGCCTTTGCCATGTTCTGTTTCTCCTATATCTGAAATTTGTTATTTTTTAAATGACGTTTTTTGGTATAGACCCCGACCGCCGGGGCGCAGATTATCTTCAAATGCAATCTAAAGATTGCAAAATATAGCCCACTCTCAAGGATGTGTCAACCCGTAAATGCCCTGCAATGTCCGGAAAAAACCGAATTTGTGCAAAAAAGAACAATACCGATTCACGTATTTAACCTTAATCTATTTATGCATTATCCATTATAATATATATGCAAAAATGGCTTTTCAGTCCATTGTGCATACAAAAGATATACAGAATCCTCTATTAGTATGCTTTTTTTTCCAGAGATTAAATTCCAAGCCGAAAATAATACCTTGAATTCATTTCATCCATGAGCGTTTAAATATCGGGGGCACCAATAAAAACGATATGATTCTGCTTTTTTTTCGGCGGAAGAATCGAAAATGTTCAGAGATACAACCACACCCGCCCGCAGACACAATCAACAATCTGGCCAGATAAATATGGATTGATTAAGAGGAATGAGTCCTGCTAAAGAGTGCTTTCCTCAAGACCTGCCTTCTGCTGCAGCTTTCCGCGGCAGCGATCGCAGGTGCAGGCATAAACCATGCGGAGATGGGAAGCACCCATCAGAGTTTTAGTGTCGGTGAGCTTGGCGCCTTTGGCATGCATCTGACGCAAAGCAACCTCGGCAGCTGCCTTATCATGGCTGCCCAGGGCATCGGTCAGCAGCGTCACGGCTCGACGACGGATTAACAGGCCAAGAACCAGCATTTTTACTGCATGCTCAATAACACCGCCAATGATGACGAATTCGGTTGCACGCGTTTCGCTGAGTAAGCGATCAATACGCGGCTGTTCGAAGGGGTCTTCGGTGTGACGGTACAGAATCACCTGTTCATAATCCTGTAAAAGCTGACGCGGCAGATCGGTACCGGCATCATCGCCGAAATCGATGTGACGTTTTCGAAGCGTATAATGAATTTTGCGAACACCTTCTGAGCCTGCAACGCAAAACTGACCATTGTGGCCGTTCGTCCCATGATGTTCGGGATCCTGGACCATCCCCAGCGATATCTGGCGAATCCGTTCATGACGAGCCCATGCCATCGCTCGACGAATATTGGCCAGAACGCGCCGGTGATTTCTCACGCAGACTTTTCCATCTGCCAAAAACAGGTCGTGCTGGACATCCACGTCCACCAGCACACGTCGTCTTCGTAATGTCAATGCCGGCCTGATCATACAGCCTCACCATTATTCCGCCGGATTACCTCTACATTCAGGGGTTGTCGGGCTTAATTTATCCGGCTAATACCCAACATCTCACATCTTCTTTACGCAAGCCAATCCAGAATAGTTCTCACCAATTGGTCGTATCGAACCATACAATTCTTGACTTTAATTGTTTTTTCTGCAAAATCCCCATTATTGGATCTGTGTTCTAAATAGATACTGGGGACCAACCCGACAATTGGCGACCAGGTATTGATATTGTAAAAAGAAATTCAGGTTAGTAAAATGCAATTTAGAAAATTACGAGAATTTTCCGATATCGCCCTGTTATTTGAAGATATTGATGGCAGGATTGATTTCGCCTCTGTTTTCGGACGTTCGGCGCCTGTCCACGTTGAAATTGGCTCCGGCAAAGGGACGTTTCTGGTCTCGGAGGCACAGGCCAACCCGGACATCAATTATTTTGGCATCGAATGGGCCAATAAATATTATCGTTATGCCGTGGATCGCATGGGACGCTGGGGTCTGAGCAATGTTCGGATGATTCGGGCCGACGCCGCTGAACTGGTGCAGGATTTTTTCCCTGACGATTCGGTGGATTGTTTCCATATTTACTTTCCCGACCCATGGCCTAAAAAAAGACATCATAAACGGCGTTTTTTTTGTGACATGAATCTGGGAGCGATTCTTCGCTGTCTGACGTCATCGGGCAAGGTCAATCTCGCCACGGATCACGAGGATTATTTTAACCAGATGACCGACGTGCTGGGACGAGCGTTTGCCTGCGGTGCGATGAAACCCATGGATTTCATTCGGCCCGCCGGGGCACAGGACGGTGAAACCGTCGGCACCAATTATGAGCGCAAATACATGAAGGAAGGCCGAAAAACTTATACCATCGCTGCACAACTGGCGGATAAAACCAAGTGGGTCAGGCCTGTTGAAGAGGACCAAGTCGAATGATTACACGAAACATTCCATATCATGCCATCGTTGAGGCCGTCAAAGAACTGGCCATTCGTGCCGCGTATGAACTGCCAAGCGACGTCAAGCAGGCCCTTCAGGAGGCCGCCGCAAAAGAATCCAATCCCCGCGCCAGGCAAATTCTCGACCAATTGATTGAGAATTACCAAATTGCTGAAAAAGACCGCATTCCACTGTGTCAGGATACCGGGCTGGCAATTGTATTTGTGGAACTGGGAAACCAGATCGCAGTGACACCGCCCCATGACAGGACCGATGCAACCCTGATTGATGCAATCCATGAAGGCGTTGCCCAGGGCTACCAGGACGGCTTCCTGCGCAAAAGCGTAGTCGCCGAACCTTTGAATTATCGTAAGAACACCATGAGCAACACGCCGGCTGTGATTCATTTGTCTGTGGTTTCCGGGGACCGGATTCATATCACGCTGATGGCCAAAGGCGGCGGCTGTGAGAATAAAAGCCAGTTCAAAATGTTCAATCCAACCGAAAAACCGGATACTGTCGCGGCATGGATTGTTGATGTGGTCAAAAATGCCGGGGCCAATGCCTGCCCGCCGTTTGTGGTGGGTGTGGGTCTGGGCGGCGATTTCGAGCAATGCTGCCTGCTGAGCAAGAAGGCTCTGCTCCGCAAAATCGGTTCTCACAATCCTGATTCGTATTACGCGGAGCTGGAAAAAACACTGCTTGCCGCCGTAAATGCCTCGGGGCTCGGACCGCAGGGCCTGGGCGGCGACACCACGGCACTGGGGGTATTTGTCGAAACCGCCCCCTGCCATATCGCTTCACTGCCGGCTGCGGTCAATATCGAATGCCACAGTCATCGCCATGCAGGAACGATGATTTAGGGCGCAAAACCAACTTCTGAAAGGAAGGGTGATGTTAAACGAATCGAAGCTGACGCGACGGGAATTGATGCAGCACGGCCTGGCCGCAGCGACTGTAATGACCGTCAGCCCGCTGGCAGGTTCGGCTGCTGCCGCAACCGAAAACAAGAACGGAATCACACCCTGCACCGCTGTCAGTGCTAATGATTTCCTCAATTCCATCGGCATCTGTTCGGCGGTTTCGGTACGGGGGGAAAACCTGCTCAGTACACTCAAGGCCGTCCGCTACCTGGGAACTCGCTGGATTCGGGCGGGCTACGAGAGCGGGATTCCTATTGCGGATTTAATTGAGGCCCACAAGCGAACCGGGGTTCGATTCAGTTATGGCCTGATGAGCGGCGGAACCGATTTGGGCAGGCTGCTCGACGGCGCCCGACAATTAGCCGCAGTCGGTGCACTGCTGGCCATGGAAGGCAACAACGAGCCGAATAACTGGGGCATCACCTACCAGGGACAGACTGGCGGCAAAGACAAATCATGGCTGGCGGTGGCGGCACTGCAGCGGGACTTATACAAAGCGGTCAAAAGCGATCCGGTGCTCAAAGCGTATCCGGTCTGGAACATCAGCGAAGGCGGAGCCCAGACGGACAATGTTGGGCTGCAATTTCTGACCATTCCAAAAAATGCAGGCTGCCTGATGCCGGACGGCACACCGTATGCCGACTATGCGAACTGCCACAATTACATGACACACCCAAGCTGGGCCGGCTTGCATGATAATCAGACGTGGATCGCCGCAGACCCCACCTCGGCCTGCAAAGTGGATGGATTATATGGAAATTATGGCGTAACCTGGCGAAAACATTATGCCGGCTATTCGGAATCCGCTTTATTGACGCTGCCGCGAGTCACCACCGAGACCGGCATCACCCTGGACGATACCATCACCGAGCAGGTTCAGGCCTTGCTGTACATGAGCGTCTATCTGGCTCAGTTCAAGCAGGGCTGGAAACATACCTCTGTTTATCTTCTCCGAGACCGTTCGGATGAGGCGGGTAATCAAACCTTCGGCTTCTACAAGCCGGATTATACGCCTCGGCTGGCCGCACGGTATTTGCATAACCTGACAACGATTCTGGCCGATAAGCAGTCCAATTCAATCCCCGGCCAACTCAATTACTCTATTACAAACCAGCCTGCCACCGTACATGACCTGCTCCTGCAAAAGCATGACGGCACATTTCATCTGGTCGTATGGGGCGAACGCTTTACCGGCGGCGAAGATACCATCACGATAAAACTGGGCAGCCCTCGGGCATCCATAAAAATCTATGACCCGACCAAAGATACGTTGCCTGTTCAAACACTGCCCCAGACCGATTCGGTATCGTTGACGCTGAGCAATCATCCGGTAGTCATTGAGATCGCATAGGGAACTTTGACTTTCGCTCTGTCAGGCTGTAGAATACAAAAAAATAAGGAAAATCTCAATTTTCGTGGAGACGGCGTTATGCGAATGCGTTTTTGTGCAATAATTCTAATGGGGTCACTTGCGTTCGGAGCAGACTGGTCACAATGGCGCGGGCCGTATTTTAACGGTTCCAGCGACCAGCAGAATCTGCCGGCCGTACTGGATCCCAACCAGACGCTTCTGTGGAAGACCCCCCTGCCGGGCAAGTCCTCGGCCACGCCGGTGACCACCGCCGGCAGAGTGTACCTGACCTCCACGGAAAACGGCTCCGACCGGCTGCTGGCGATGTGCCTGGACGCCGCGACCGGCCGGGTTCTCTGGCAGTACGCCACGGCCAGTGCTGACAAGAAACTCCCATCAGGCAACACCATGGCCTCGTGTTCACCTTGTGCACAGGCAGACGGCACGACTTTTCTGTTCGGCGAAGGAACCCTGGTCAAGCTGGACACGACGGGCAAGGAGGTGTGGAAACGCAATCTTGTCACCGATTATGGCCCGCTGACACTGGATTTCGGCTTCAGCTCCAGCCCGCTGCTGCTGGAGGGGCGGCTCTATATCCCTGTCCTGCGCCGTTTGAAGTCCTCCCGCTCCGACAATCCCGCTGAACTGGATTCTTATCTTTTGTGTGTTAATGCCGCCGACGGCAAAACGATTTTCAGGCAGACCCGCCCGACGGATGCCCGTGAAGAATCGACCAACGCCTACACGACTCCGCTGCCGGTAACGATAGCCGGGAAGATGTATGTGGTGGTATACGGGGCAGACTGCGTAACCGGCCACGACCCGCAGACCGGAAAAGAGCTGTGGCGTCTTGTCTATATTGTTGACAACAAGCGAACCATCGACCGGCAGATTCCAACCCCAGTCGCCGCCGACGGCATTCTGGTTTGTCCCTGGCCGCGCGGCGACAGAACCTTTGCATTGGACCTTGACAAGCTTGCCGCCAATCAGCCGCCGCAGGTCTGGATGATGGACCAGCCGGGATCAGATATTACCTGTGCGGCGGTCTATCAGGGCAACTTATACCAGATTACCGAAAAGAGTAAGACACTGACATGTCTCAATCCCAAGAACGGACAGGTCCACTGGACAGCCCAGCTGGATAGAGCGGATATGTATTATGCTTCCATTACCGCCGGTGATGGAAAGCTGTACATGGTGAACCGAAAAGGAGCAATCACCATCGCCGCCGCCGACCCCGCAGCGTTTCGGGTCCTGAGCACTCACAATATCGGGGAACAACCCGTTGATTCATCCTTTATGATTGCCGACGGCAAACTGTTCTTACGGACTGCCAAAAACCTCTACTGCTATGCTACGAAAAAATAATGGAGCAAGTTTTTCTAAAATCAGAAAGACTTCAAAAAAAGCATTGAATCATTCCACAATCTGCAGCGTGGTGCTGCTGCCCCCGAGGTTTTTGGTCTGTCCCAAAACCAGCCCATTGATCAGCGTGCTCAGATAGGCACCAGTGTTCACATTACGCCACAGAATATCCGCCATGCCGTCGGCGTTAAAATCGGCCAGATTCGCAATCTGCAGGGTCGTGCTGCCGCCGCCGAGACTTTTATTTTGGACCATCGTCAGGCCGTTCATCTGGGTTGCGATATAGGCACCGGTACTGATATTACGCCAGATCAGATCGGCCATGCCGTCGGCGTTGAAATCGGCCAGATCCACAATCTGCAGCGTCGTACTGCTGCCTCCGAAGTTTTTCGTCTGGTCTGCATTGAGGCCATTCATCAGCGTGCCCTGATAGGCCCCCGTATTCACATTACGCCACAGGATGTCAGCCATACCGTCGGCATTCAAGTCGGCAATATCTGCAATCTGCAGCGTTGCGGCACTGCCGCCGAGACTTTTATTCTGAACCATCGTCAGGCCGTTCATTTGTGTTGCGATATACACTCCAGTACTGACATTACGCCAGACCAGATCGGCCATGCCGTCGGCATTCAAGTCGGCCAGGTCCTCAATCTGCAGGGTGGTACTGCTGCCGCCGAAGTTTCGTGTCTGGCCTAAATCGAGACCATTCATCAGCGTACTCAGATAGCCTCCGGTCTCAACATGACGCCACAGGATATCGGACATGCCATCGGCATTGAAGTCTGCAAAACCTGCAATCTGCAGGGTCGCAGTGCTGCCGCCAAGCCCCTTATTCTGGACCATGGTCAGTCCATCCATCAGCGTGCCCAGATAAGCCCCGGTCTCGATATTACGCCATACCAGGTCGGTTTTGTCGTCGTTATTGAAATCTGCCAATCCCACAATTTGCAGGGTTAGACTGCTGCCGCCAAGGCCTTTGATCTGTACGAGGGTCTGGCCGTCCATAATGGCGCCCAGATAGGCCCCTGTGCTGACATTCCTCCACAGGATATCCGCCTTGCCGTCACCATCAAAATCGGGGTACTTCAAGCCCAAAAGACCGGATTCCTCACTTTGCCAGCTCAGAACAGGATACCCGCCCATCAAAGGCATCTTCCAATAGTCATCCGTACCGATACCTGTTTCTCCGGCAAAATCCCACTCGGCTGAAATAAAGGTCGAAAGTGTTTTCATCTGGACTGTCGATTTTTCCGTTCCGCCGGCACTGGACGGCTGGCCGGAGGTCTGGGTATCCCAAAAACAATAATCCACAAGACTGCTATTGTTTATTCCTATCAGACCCCCGATGGAATTATTTAGTCCGCCGACTGAACCGACGGCGTAACAACATGTAATGATGCCGTAATTAGACCCCACCAGCCCTCCGACTTGATCCATACCAGTTACTGAACCAGTCGCATAACAGGCCGTGATCATCCCGTCATTGCCTCCGACCAGCCCGCCGGTACGGGTGTAGGAATCGGCCGTTCCCCAGGTGGAACCGGCCGCATAACAGGCTGTAACGATACCATATAAATTATATCCCACCAGCCCGCCGACATTGCGAAGACCCTGGGCCGAAGCATTGGCGTAGCAGTCGTTGAATGTACCATAATAACTTCCGCCCGCCAGACCGCCAACGCAACGAGTTCCGCTGATTGCCCCAGCCGCATGGCTGGCGCTTACTGCTCCGGATTTATTATAGCCGATCAGCCCTCCGATATAGTCGGTGCCGCTGACCGAGACAGTCGCATAACTGTTATGAATCGAGCCGGAATTCTGTCCTGCCAGTCCACCAACATAATAGTAACCACTGGCCGAACCGGTCACATAGCAGTGGTCCAGCGTGCCGGAATTCAGCCCTGTCAACCCGCCAATATATTGACCGCCGGAGGCAAGCTGTGCATTTTCCAGGCCGAGGTTCCGTATCGTGGCATTCTGAACAAGGCCAAACAGACCAACATAATCCACAAACGCCGTTGTGGTATAGGTCAGGTTGCTGATGCTGTAGCCATTGCCATCAAATGAACCACTGAAGGGTGCACTCAGGTTCCCAATAATATGATATTGGGTACCCGAATAAACGGACATATCAATATCCGCCATCAGAACAAATTGATTATCCCAGTCATCCGGATTAAGACCAATAGTATTCATCTGCTCCGGTGTCCAGATTTGATACGGATTCTGCGTCGTACCGCTGCCGCCGCCATAACCGGCTGCATGGGCACAGAACGTCGTACATAAAACGAAACTTATCAAATAGAAAAGGACAAACCGCATATCAACCCTCTTAAAAGTAATTTTTACTCCGGAATGGGCCATTGTACTATTTTTCACACCGGCCAATCAAGGACAAAACAGGGTTTTATCGAAAATACGCTGTATTTTGCGTCGGAAAACAGGAAAAATGAGAAAAGAGGGAAAAACTCAGACCTATCGCTAATTTCTATCCACAGAACTGTCAAAACACAAAAAAACCTGATAATCACTATTATCAGGCTCAAAACAAAAACAGAAGACGCGAGTCGAGCCAGCGACCCTGGACACATGTTAAGGCTAATATATATCTTGTATTATATGTTTTTTATAGGCAAACTTTAGAGGTTTTGAATATGAAAATTCACATAAACCTAAATCTTGCTCTGTATTATCTGGATACAACCCGCCTTATATTAAATTCAGCTTTGACAAATCCACCTTGCCATCCACCGTGAGGATGTCCTTGTCTGCATGAACATATTCAACTTTACCGATAAACATCTCATGGGAACCCGTCATGATTGAATCAACGACCGTACATTCAATCGCCACAGGGCATTCTTCAATAACTCCAGCATTGACTTTTTTGCCGCTGACCAGCTTAATGCCATACTCTTTGAGCTTATCACCATCTTTGCCGCTCTTGGTGCCACAGCATTCGTACAGTTTTTTCTGTGAGGCATCCAGCAGGTGTGCAACAAAACAGCCGTTTTCCTTAATCATGTGATACGAATACCGTGACGGGACAATCCCTACCATAATCATGGGCGGATCATAACTGCAGTTTCCGCCATAGGCGACTACCAACGCGTTATCATGTCCATCCTTATCTCTGACGCTGACGACCATTCTCGGCATGACTGCCAATGCATTTTTTTTATTCGCTTCTACTTTCATTATCCTTTTCCTGCTTGAAATGTCCGTTTTGACGCAACTCACTACAGCGCCTTTAACTACTTGCTTGTTTTACTCGAGGAATAATCATACCTGCCGGGTAGGTTTATCTCTCAATTGGTTAACAGAATTAGTGTAATATTACACAGCTGCAATTCATTTCGCAATATTTATCCTGGCCGGACC
>JAFGQP010000104.1 GCA_016935635.1 Sedimentisphaerales bacterium | reverse complement strand
TTTGTCTCGCTGCACCGGGCACGGGTTTCGCTGCGGGACTGCGTCAATAAACAGCTTCAGGGAGGCAGTCTGTGAACGAACAACTGGACCATCTCATCAGTCTGTTTCTGCTGGACAGCGCCGCCATGAGCCCCCAGCAGGCCGATCAGTTGTCCGAATGGATCAAGCAGAATCCCGACAACGCCCGCACGTTTATCCTGTCGGCACTGCTGCATCGCAATATCCACGACACATTTCTGCGTGCCGACAACGCCAGAAATGTGCTTCTGCAATGTGACCCGGCCGCATCCGACGCAGAGTCCCTGCTGAATCCCGAGGTCTGGCAAATGCTGTCCAAAGCGGAAATGACCGCTCCGACGGTCGCCGATAAACAGCCGGAAATACCCCGTCCCATGCTCCTGGATGCCCAGCCTGCTCGAACCTTTCCGCGTAAAATCAACAAATATTCTCTCATGACCGCAATCGCATCGCTGGCGGCATTATTCTTTCTGATTGTTTTCGCTCATTATACGCCGCTGCCTCAGAATCAGGAAGTCGCTACGCTGTCGGACACCATCCATGCGCAATGGGCCGAATCGGATGCATTCTTCAAACCCGGATTACGGCTGACCGCCAAATCGAAGTCGATGATGCTGCGAAACGGAATCGCCAAGCTCGATTTTGATAACAATACCCGCGTTGTGATTGAGGCCCCTTCGGAATTCGAAATCATGGATTCCGATCACATCAAAATCAAATACGGTCGTGTTTACGCCACCGTTCCTCCGGAAGCAATCGGTTTTACCATTACCACACCCAATTCCAAGATTATCGATTTGGGTACGGAATTCGGCGTGCAGACCGATCCTCACGGCTGTACGGAACTGCATGTCATCAAGGGTAAAACCACCCTGGTGGCCGGCGGAAATAATCAGAAAACAAGCCTTCAAATCAGCCAGGGATTTGCCAAAACCATCAGTCGTTCCTCACAAATCGCAGATATTCCCTGCAGCGACACGCTGTTTGTTCGTGATATTCAATCGCAGAATAACGTTGTCTGGCGCGGACAGCCGCTGGATTTGGCGGACATGGTCGGCGGCGGCAACGGCCTGGGCACCGGAAAATCCAACATCGGCCTGCGCTGGGACAACGGAGAATTTGCCTCGACTGAAGATTATTATGTCGGTCAGCGCCAGAACAGCACCAATCTGTTTATTGCTGCGCCGGACAGTCTATTCATTAACGGCATATTTTCTCCTGACGGTTCCTCCGGTCCGGTTGCAATCTCACAAGACGGAGGACATCTCTGGCAGCCCCCGAAAACCTGCGGACAATACTGCTATAATATTAATAATTCCGGCCTGGTCAGCCGCGGAACAGGCCGAATCCCCGGCCACCTCCAGTCGCTTGGCGGACAGGCCTGCGGCGGAACGGATTATCCGGCTATCTGCATCCACCCTAACGCCGGCATCACGTTTGACCTCGAAAAAATCCGTGCACTGCACAGCACGTTATCTTTGAAATCGTTCACTGCCCAGTGCGGCCTGTCGGAAACAGTGGTGCACTATGCCCAGCAGGCCCTGCCTGGTTATCTGCCCAAGGCAAGCTTTTATGTATTAATCGACGGACAGGAGAAGTTTGCAAAAGAGAACCTGACACCGGCCCATGGAGCAGTCTCCATTGATATACCCATTGAGCCGAAGGATCGCTTTTTGACCCTGGTTACCACCGGTGGAACAGAACAGAAGGTATCGTACGACTGGTGCCTGTTTGCTCGGCCCCAGTTGAATCCTGAATAACCTTTTGACAATAAAAAATAAAAATGGAATAAGCCGCCATGACAGGCGGCATGAACAGGAACATCCTGCGACGGAAACGCTTAAGACAGAAGACATCAGGGACAGAAGATTCGCCTGACAGGATAGAAAGGAATTAATTATGAAAGCGAAAAAAGGATTTACACTCATCGAACTGCTGGTCGTTGTGGCAATCATTGCGCTGCTGATGGCCATCGTCCTGCCGGGTCTTCGAAAAGCCAAGGAGGTGGCTAAAAAGGCAAGCTGCAAATCCAACATGCATCAAATCGGCCTGGCTCTGGGGGCCTATGAATCCAATACCGGTTTCAACTTCCGGGAAAAAACCGAAGACAGTACTAACAACAACCAGGGCAAGGGAAACTGGTGCTTTGTGAACGGCACCGGCGATTATTCCTACGAATGGCAGCCGTGGGCGGTCAAAGATATTATGGATGCAGGCATGCTTCCGGACCGGAAAGCCTTTTTCTGTCCTGCCGAAAAGATCACGCACACAAAAAATTATTCCCGCGAAAAAGTTCTCGCCGGCGACTTTACCCAATACGATACGCAAACGCTCGAAACCAGAAACGAAACCCCGTTTTTCTGGAGCACGCATATCTGGCTATGGAAGAAAAAGCTGAGAGATAACATTGTCTCGGTGAACAACACATCCAGCGGCATATTGATGGCTGATATGACCCTGGGCTCCTGGGAATTTGCCAAAAGCACTAATGCCAACGTCAAGAATCTGCTCAATACCCTGGATATCGGCAATCGCTTTCAGCATTTCAATGCCCTCATGAAGGATTACAGTGTTGTGAATCCGGCCGACAAGGATGAGGATATTGTCTACTGGCTCTGGAATTCCGACCGCTGGGGAGGTTCTGGATACTAATGGAATCAGGCTTGATGATTTGCAAGAAAACTAATACTTTAATTTGGAGGTGTATCATGATGAGAACAAAGGTATGTTTTGCGGCGATGGTATTCTGTCTGGCAGTCAGCCAGATAGCGGTGTCGGGCGTTACCGACCCGAACATTATTTCAGGAGTTGTTGCAGTAAACAGTGCGGCTGCCGCTCCGGTCATCGTCAAAGGCGGGCTCCAGAATGGCGTATACCCATTTGTGGACCGGACCAATATGACATTTGCAGAGATTGGCCTTCTGGGAAAACTCGATTACATCCAGACCGCTGTGGATGACAAAGCCGATCCGGATGTGCAGTACCAGGTAACCCTTGATAAGCCTGGAACATTGTTTCTGTTCATCGACAACCGGGTAGGCGATGATGATATGGAAACCCCTCCCACATTGGGCAGCGGGATTATGGACTGGGTTGGAAGTGCCGGTTTTACAACTTCCGGGCAAAGCATCAATATTGGCACTCCTGCCACCGTTTATTCGCTGGCTCTGACCGAATCGGTGACAACAACTCTGCATGCACAGAATAATGGTTCGACACGTGTTATGTATGGTATTGCCGCCGCACCTGCAGGATGGAATTACGTCCCGGCAATCAGCGGTGTTCCTGCAACAACCAAAGTGGCCCCAGGTGAAACGCTGACCGTGGATGCGACGGTCTCCGATGATGGTGTTCCGGGCACCGGGCTTTCAGTCCAATGGACGACCGTAACCGCCCCGGAAGGTGCCGAAGTAACTTATACACCCAATGCCACCTCAGAAGATGTCACGATTGCTTTTTCCATGGAAGGCATATACACTTTAAAGCTCAGCGCTACCGACAGTGAACAGACTGCCGAACAGACCGTTCAGGTCACCGTTGCTCCACTGACATTTGCTTTGCAGGCCAATCAATTCGTTACGGTCTGCAACGACTCCAAGACGGGACCCACCAGCCGGGTTATCACTTCCGTTACGGATATTCGCAACTATCTTGGCACGGATGGGGTAACGACTCGCCGTCGTGTCAGTTACTATTCTTATAACATCGCTGACGTCAAGCGCGAAGGCAAGGTTTTCACGGACTGCTGCCTGAAACTGCGTGCCAAAAGCCGTTCCTCGTCAGGGCACATTTATGTCTATGGCATCAAAGAAGAGTTTGATAATTTCAGCGGTTTCAGTTCCCAAAGCTGGAGCACCATGCCCGGCGTGGTTAACAATCCCGTGCCTCCGCTTGGCAGTGAAATCACCATCGATACGCTTGACAAAGCGGATGTCACCCCTCTTCTGATGACAATCATGATGAGCGGCACAGCAGAATTCGAATTAAAAGGTCCCTCGTCGGCCCTGGATGAATTCCTGAATGCCGACACGGACGGCACCATATTGCTGATGTTTATCACCTACGATCCGCAGAATACGGATTTTGAGATTTACTCACCCACAGACAGCCGTTCTGATGGAACCGATACCGGTCTTAAAGGCATTATTCTCAAAGGGGCAATGTCAAAACCGCTTTGGGCAACCCATCCTGCTCCAGCCAATAATACCAGTGTTTCTACATCCCTGACGACTCTTGGGTGGAATAATCCGGAACCCAATCAGCCTGGTGGAATCATCACCTGTGATGTGTACCTGGGCACGACCGATCCCAACACCGCATTGCCGGACTATGGTTATACCACGCTTGCTGCGGGAATTACGGGGGAATCCATCGCCATCCCCGCCGGACTCCTGCAGACCGAGACCATCTACTACTGGATCGTTGATGTTCATGACTCGACTTCCAGCGGAGTAACACGCGGGTATGTCTGGTCGTTCAATACCAACAATAAAGCACCCGTCGTCACAACCAGTGCACCCCAGTACATCTGGCTCAACAATGCCGGCGATCCATCCTCCGCATCTGCCACACTCACAGGAAGCGCAACCGATGACGGCTATCCTGCCCCCTTCTCCTTATTATGGGAACTGGTCAGCGGCCCCGGTGCGGCAACCATTGATTCCAACACCTCCGCAACAACGGCAGTTACACTGCCTATTGAGGGGGATTATGTATTTCGTCTGATCGCAGATGATACCGACCAGCAGGGTATCGGGCTGACCGAAATTATCGTCCGAGCCACACCGTGTCTCGCAGCACAGGCCATGCCCGGCTACACTGCAATCGTCGGAGACTTTAACAGTGACTGCTTTGTCAACCTGGAAGATTTCTCCACTTTTGCATCGCACTGGCTGGAATGCAACAGCCTGGCACCCTGCGAATAAAGATTGAATAAACAGCTCAATTCCGTATAATAAAACCGGCAGCCGAGAGGATAACGTATTCCCTCGGCTGTCGGTTTTTTTTCATAACAGGAATTGTGCAATGAGTTTATTTGAAGCCATTATGCTGATTTGTTTCGGGGCCGCCTGGCCGTTCAGCATCTATAAATCGTGGAAATCGCGGGCCTGTGCCGGGAAAAGTATTATCTTTCTCTATATTGTCCTGATTGGCTACATCGCCGGCATCATCCACAAAGTTCTGCACAGCCAGGATTGGATTATCGCTCTCTACAGCCTCAACGGCCTGATGGTGCTGATAGACATTGTGTTCTACTATCGCAACTGGAAATTATCACGAATCCCAGTCACCCCAAAATCAGCGACGTAATATGCCGGATAATCGCTCGAGCGGTCTTAGCTTTATCCCCTGTAATATCAATCCAGCTCCCTTGCGGTGTTTTTAACAAAACACGAGAGGAATCAGCGCCAATCGCCGCTGGACTATTGGCCACAATCATATCTGCGTTCTTGGAGATCAGTTTCTTTTCAGCATTTCGTTTCAGATTCCGGTCCTCTAATGCAAAACCGACCACCACGTTCTGTTTTTTATGCCGTCCGGCCCAGGCAAGAATATCCTCTGTCGGTTTGAGCTTCAGCGTCAGGATTTTCTTTTCCTTCTTCCGTTTCACTTTTGCCGCCTCAACCGGCGTATAATCCGACACTGCCGCCGCCATAATCAGGCAATCGCAGGTCTTGAAATGCTTTTTGACCGCCTTGAACATATCCCCCGCCGATACCACCGAAACCACCTCCGCCCCTGCCGGCGGTACCAAACCCGTTGGAGCTGAAATCAGCGTGACCGAATGCCCTGCTTTCAAAGCCGCCGCCGCCAGCGCATACCCCATCCGGCCCGAGCTGGCATTGGTAATATATCGTACCGGGTCCAGATATTCCCGAGTTCCACCGGCCGTAATCAAAAATCGCATTTTTTTACCATTTTTCATCGTTGTCATCCAAACCAAGATAAAATAGAAAGGAATAAAAATACAGGCTAAAAATTAAGAATTTATCTGCATTTTATACCTTTACAGGCTATGATATGTCCACATAAAGAGCTTGCATCCTTTTTTCAGAAATTTTGCATAATCCTGTCCCTGATTTCGTCAGCATTATAAACGGACAGGAATAGGAAAGGACCCTTTTGGACGAACGTTCGGATCAGATTCTGACAGCCCAGTCCCGGCTGGGAGACAAGACGGCCTATGAGCAGCTTGTCCTGCGGCACTACCGCAATGTGCTGGGCTTGTGTTACGCGATGCTGATGAACTTCAATGATGCACAGGACGTCTGCCAGGAAACATTTCTGCGGGGATTTGAAAAATTGCGGGATTTACGGGACGATTCGCTCTTTGCAAACTGGATCCATCAAATCGCCAGACGCATGTGCGTGGATGGCCTTCGCCGGCGTAAAAAAAGTCAGCATTTTTCGACCTTGAATGAGCAGCCATGTTCATCTGACGGCGATTACTCGGATTTAACCACAGCTATTGCCGGACTGCCGGATGAGTATCGCATTCCGCTGGTAATGTATTATCTGGACGGCCATGATGAACGGGCGATTGCATCGCATCTGGGAACATCGCAATCCACCGTATGCCGCCGAATCCAAACCGCAAAACAATTGTTGTACGAAAGACTTTCGGAGTAACAAAAATGAATAGCAATCCATGTCCAGAACATAAAACGGATATTGAAGCGTACTGCTGCGGGCATCTGTCGCCGGCTCAGGCCGCAGCGCTGCAAGAGCACTTGTCAGGATGCAGTCCGTGCAGCCGCTACCATGACATATTAAGTCAGCAGGACAAACGATTGACCGCATGGGCGGATTCACTGGACAGCCGGATACAGGCCGGACAAGACAGCCTGCTGCAGCGATTACGGGATAAAAAAATCAATCCCGCCCCAACAGCACAGCCTTGGCGTTATCGCTTTATTTGGCAGGCGGCAGCGGCCGTCGTCCTGATTGCGTCCGGCTTTTTCGCAGCTCGTTTATTTCAGCCTGCGATAAGCAAGGAACAATTGTTCGCAGAGTGGTCACAGATAATTCAGCCGCAGATGGAACAAAAGCTGGCTGATGCCGTCGCCCGCCAGTTACGCCCAGAATTACTGCAAATGCGAAACGACCTCGCCAATCAGATGACAACGCAAATCAATGAGGCATCCGCTCAGTCTGTCGCGTTGTCACAGGCTATGAATGCCAAACTGATTCGCGAATTTGCAGACGCCGTCCAGACCGCCCAGAGCCGGGATCGTCTGGTCGTTTCAGACGCCCTGCTGCGGCTGGAAGAAAAACGCCTGCAGGACAAAAAACAGACTCAAAAAGCCGTCACGTCCCTGGCACTGGCCACCGGCGAGGAAATCGCGCGTACTCGCCGACAGTTGTTCAAGGCCAGCCCAATGCTGCTTGACGCATCAAATACAAATCAATAATTTTTAGCTGAAAGGTTCACTTATGACTTCATTAATTCGATTCTCGACATTGGTTCTACTGGGGCTTTTCTCCGGTTTTGCAGTTGCACAGAATGATATGTCCGAACTGGCGCAGGAAATGGCCGAAGCCCAGGCTGAAATCATGGAAGCCCAGCAGGAAGCCCTCGACGCAGCTCGGGAAGCCCAGCAGGCAGCAATGGAGGCTCAGGCCGAAGCTCAGCAGGCAGCCCGGGAAACACAGGGGAATGCTCTTGCAGAACAGGGCCAGGCAATCGGACTGGCCGCCGGAAAAATGGCCGGCGACCTCGTCGGCAGCATCCGCGGAAAAATGCCTCATTATATGGGCGGCATGGGCGGCGGCTGGGCTGCCAGTTCATCTCCATTTGCCGACAATCCCTCTTCGCTGATTATCCCCGGCCAGAAAACCACCTCCGAAACCATCCGGCAGATTCGTGAAGACATGCGGGTCATGTCGCAGATTTGGGACGATACGGTCAATCCGGATGCCCAGCAGGGGTGGTTTACTATGCACTTTGTCGGCGGCTTGTTCAATACCAACACCATGACGTCACAGATTTTCATCGGCGATTATGGCGTTATTTTCCTGCAGAATGTGGATTTCCCCCTGATGCCAACAAATCAGATAGAAGCCGAAGCTCAACCCAAAGACCCTGCCGCAGATGAGGTCTGGCAAAAGACCAAAAAGAAACTCCAGGGACAACCTGTTGACGAACCGCCCTATCCCAATCAGGGAGAGGCTTATGATGCAGACAAAGTAGAGGCTTTAAAGGAAAAATGCATCAAGGCCTTTCGTCACGCCGCCAACATCCGCAATCTCGAAACTCAGCAGTGGGTAGTCCTGGTGATTCGCTGCACCACCCAGGATGATATCATGCCGGTTGAAGAAGAAAACGCAGAGACTTCGACAGATAACGCGTCCACGCTGATGCTGCGTGCGGTAAAAAAGGACATTGATGCTTTTGCCAAAAACCCGGACAATCTGGAGCAATTCAGGAAAGCTGTCCAGATCCTGACCTATTAATTGTAATCTTTCCAAAATAAAACAGGGCGTTCTTTCTGTATCCAAACAAGAAGAACGCCCTGATCATTTACAGGCAGCTTAAATCGCGCCAACAGCCGCCAGGATCTCGGCCGTTTCTGCCATACGTCCGGCTCCCTCATCTCCGCAGGCCAGCCGGCCTTCAGCAGGACCGACAAACCGGACGTTTAATTCCTTCTTTAAAATGTCAACATTTCTCTGCACCATCGGATTGTTCCACATCCGCGTATTCATCGCCGGTGCAAAGAGGGTCGGTTTCTGCCAGCAGGCACACAGCGTCGTACTAAGCAGATCATCACAGATTCCCGCGGCCGCCTTGGCAATGATGTTGGCCGTGGCAGGGGCCACAACCACCACCTCCGCCGCAGTCGCCAGATCGATATGACCGATCTTGAACTCGTCCGGCGCCGACCACAGGCTCGTATAAACGGCATTGCCTGTCAGGGCCTCAAAGGTCTTGGGGCAAATCAGCTCGCAGGCCGCCGCCGTCATAATCGTATAGACACAATATCCCCCGCCGGTCAGCTTGCTGGCCAGATCCGCGGCCTTATACGCCGCTATCCCGCCGCTGACACCCAGCAGCACTGTTCGCCTGCCCTGCGATGGAATGCCGTCCCGGACCATGACTTAAAGAGTAAATTTCTTTTCCGTTTTGGCCGGCCCGCTCAGCTCCAGGGCGATCTTGCCCTGGCGAATTTCTTCGACCACGATTTCGATGGCTGTCTTGCCTTCGGTGTTTTCAACCAGAGGACGGCTGCCTTCCATCATCTCCAGCATCCGCTTTTGAATCAGCGACGACAACTTAAACCGACCGCCAACCTTGCTCAAAACTTCACCGTCTTTCAGTGCTTCAATCATTATAATCTCCTGTTACAACTGGATTAATTGTACAACTTCGTCAATCGCCCGTTCAAGCCGGTCATTCACCACCAGGTGATCGTACCGCTGGCGGGCAATTTCTATTTCTCGCTGCGCCGCGTCCAGGCGGCGCTTCTTGCTTGCGTCATCCTCACCGCGTCTGCGTCCTTCCAGACGCCGCAGCAATTCTTCCGGACTCGGCGGCATAATAAAAATCATCAGCGCCTCCGGATACTGCTGCTTGACCTGCAGTCCGCCCTGCACATCAATTTCAAGAATCACCGCCCGACCCGCCGTCAAAGCATCTTCCACAGGCTGGCGGGGCGTTCCATAATAGTGGCCGTAAACATTGGCATATTCAATAAACCCATGTTCGGCAATTCGTTTTTCAAACTCTTCCGGCGTAATAAACCAGTAGTCTTTGCCGTTCGTTTCGGCATTGCCGGGCTTGCGCGTCGTGCACGACACGCTTAAAAACGCATTGGCCCGCACAACCGCCTCCCGACACAGGGTGCTCTTGCCTACTCCGGACGGTCCGCTGATGACTGCCAGTTTTCCTTTGCGCCCTGCCATAATCGCCTACTCAACGTTCTGAACCTGTTCCTTGATTCGGTCAATCGCACACTTGATGTCGATAACACACTGGGCAATAACCGCATCCGAGGCCTTGCTGGCAATCGTATTGGCTTCCCGCAGCATTTCCTGTGTAATAAAGTCCAGACGCCGTCCCACGGCATCGCCTTTCCTGCAGCAGGATTCAAACTGCGTTACGTGCGAATCCAGCCGGGTAATTTCTTCATTGATGTCACTGCGGTCGGCGTAGATTGCGACCTCGCGGGCCAGCAAATCGTTGTCAATTCGCAACTGCGCCTGAGACAGCAGCTCTTCAATCCGTTTACGCAGCTTTTCATGATATTCCCGCACCACCGCATCCTTGCGCTGACGAATGACCTCCAGGTCATCCCGCATTTTTCGGCAATGATTCAGCAGGTCTTCGGCCAAAGCCCGACCTTCTTCCAGCCGGCTTTGCTTGAGCTGTTCCAGCGCCTCGGAAGACAGCTTCAAAATCGTGCTTTTCATCCGTTCGGTATGTTCGGCATCCGGGATAATCGGCTGAACAATCCCGGGAAGCCCCAGCATCGACGCCAAATCAATGGTGCATTCGCTGGCATCGCCGGGCACCAGCCGCCGCAGACGTCCGACATAGGCATTCAGCGTATTCTCATCAATATCAAACAGAGCCTGACCCGATACATTCTTCATCCGCAGCGAATAATTCAGTGTTCCACGCTGAATGCTTTCCCGGGTCAGTTTCTCGATCTCGCCTTCCAGAAACGCAGCAATATCCGGCAGACGCAGGGATGCCTTGAAATACCGGTTGTTGACCGAGCGTATCTCGACGGTATAAACCACCCCCTCGATTTCCGCACAGGCCTGGCCGAACCCTGTCATGCTGGTAATCATATCCAACTCCGCAATCCGGATTTATTGTGCAGCTTCATTGCCCGCCGGAGCTTCAGGCTGTTCAGCAGCAGGCTGGGCGGGCGTCGCAGGCTGTTCGGTCGGCTGGGCCGCCGGAGCCGGGGTTTCGGTGGTCGCCGCAGGGGCCGGCTGTTCGCTGCCGGTGGTTGCAGGGGCCGTCGAGGCGGGAGTCTGGGACGGAGCCAGCAGGTCCATGGAATCCGACGGACGCATGAACATGCCCATGCAGACCGTCATCAGCAGCCATGCCGCTGTCAGACCGATGGTCAGCCATGTCAGAAAATCTCCCGTGCGTGTTCCCAGCAGGCTTGACGCGCCGGCACCGCCAAATGCTGCGGCCAATCCGCCGCCGCGACCCTTTTGCAGCAAAACCACCACAATCAAAGCAATCGCAATCAGAACCCACAGCACTATCATTGCGTGCCAGAATAACGAAATTGCCGCCAACGGAAGCATCATATCTGTCTCCTAATTTATATTCGCCTTGGTTATATCTGAAGTTTTATTTTGTTCTGGCAGTGCCGGCCCGTACCATATCGGCATCGGCTTTTGCCATTCTATCCGTATCATTCCGTCTATTTCATGGACGCCTTGATCATCGCCCCGAAATCCGCCGCCTTGAGGCTCGCTCCGCCAATCAGCAGGCCATCGACATCCGGCTGGCTCATTAATTCGGCCGTGTTGGCCGGCTTGGCTGAACCGCCGTACTGAATCCGGATGGCATCGGCTATGGTCTTGTTGTACATTTTGGCAAT
Organism: Sedimentisphaerales bacterium; assembly: GCA_016935635.1. GTDB lineage: Bacteria > Planctomycetota > Phycisphaerae > Sedimentisphaerales > Anaerohalosphaeraceae > Anaeroglomus. The sequence continues at coordinate 2,348 of JAFGQP010000104.1, read as the reverse complement.
CAGCCCGCGAATCATCGCATGAACTTCCTGAGCCTGCTGCGGTGTAGCGTTTACGCCTGTGCCAATAGCCCAGACCGGCTCATAGGCAATCGTTACCGCCAAAATCCGTTCCTCACAGACGCCCTCGAGGCCCTTCTTGACCTGGTCGGCAACAACCTGGTCAGTTTTGCCGCCCTGCCGTTCTTCCAGCAGTTCGCCCACACAGAAAATCGGCAGCAGTCCGCCGGCAATCGCCGCGTGAATTTTCTTGTTAATCAACGCATCCGTTTCGCCAATGATATGCCGGCGTTCCGAGTGCCCGATAATCGCATACGAACAGCTCACATCTTTGAGCATCGTACAACTGATTTCGCCGGTAAAAGCGCCGTTGGGCTGATGAAAGACATCCTGGGCACCCAGCGCCACATTCGATGAACTCAGGGCCGCGGCCACACTCTGCAAATACACAAACGGGGGACAGACCGCAACATCCACGCCGTCCACCTGGCCTACCTCAGCCACAACACCCTTGGCCAGCGCCACCGCCGAGGCCGCATCCATATTCATTTTCCAGTTGCCCGCTAAAAACGGCTTTCTCATAATCGTCTCCAAAATTCGTCGTTTCGTATCCTGCCGCCAGCTCGATGCATCATGCTGAGCAAAGCGATAAAATTGATCCTCCGTCGGTACGACGGATTCCATAATTTTTATTTTTTAAAGCACTGTTGTGCTCCGCGGAAAGCTGCCCAGCACCGACAACTGCACACAATGCTGCTTGGCCTCTTCCAGCGCCTTTTTCACAGGACCATCCAGCTTATGGCCCAGAAAATCCACAAAGAAATAATATTCCCATTCGCGTTTTTTATTCGGACGCGAACCAATATTGGTCATATTGATATTATAGTCTTTAAACACGTTCAGCACATCCACCAGCGCCCCCGTCCGGTGTGCCGTACTGAACAGGATAATTGTCTTGTCATCGCCGGTCGGCCTGGCATCCTCGCGTCCGATGATCAAAAACCGCGTAATATTGTTCGAGATATCCTCAATATCCTGGCACAAAATCTTCAGCCCGTATGCCTCCGCAGCCACCGCCGACGCAATCGCTGCCGCGCCGGGTTCCGTGGACGCCAGCTGCGCCGCCTTCGACGAGGACGCCATCGGAATAAGCTGAGCATCCTTGAACGCCCCGGCCAGCCAGTTGCGGCACTGGGCAAAGATCTCCGGCTGCGAATAAATCTTCTGTATCCCGCTCATCGGGCAGTTGGCCATCAGGTTATGATGAATCGCCATGTGCGCCTCGGCACAAATCATCACATCCGTCTCGACAAATGCATCCAGCGACTCACGTACCCCGCCGCCGGCGGAGTTCTCAATCGGAACAATCCCGAAATCGCTGTGCCCTTTGGACACTTCCTCGAAAATCGCCCGAATATCCGTCGCCGCCTCATAATCCACACTCTGGCCGAACTTCAATATCGCAGCATTATGGCTGAAGCTGCCCATCGGTCCCAGGTACGCGATTCGCAGCGGACGTTCCAGAAAAAACGACCCGCTCATAATCTCACGCCATACTGCCGCCAGCGTTTTATCCGGCAGCGGCCCCGGATTGCTCCGGGCAATCTTATCCAGCACCGCCTTCTCCCGGTCGGGAGCATAAATCGGTGTATCGCCGGCTGCCTTCAACTTGCCGATTTCCACCACCACCCGCGCACGCTGATTGATCAGCTCGACGAGCTGTTCATCCAAGGCATCAATTTTCTTGCGAAGTTCTTCTAACGACATCGCTTCCCATTTCCAACAAAACGGCTCGTTTTGTCAGACACGTTGAGTCGGCTGTTAGTGGAATCTATCCCGGCTGATTTTTTCAGAATGGGTTTATGTACCATAATTTATGCGTTTCGTCAATCGAAAACCGTCCCCACCCCCGCTCATTCGCATAAATCCCCACCTTTAAGTACAATAAATAGATTTATTATATATACAATACGGCACATTAAGTTTTTTTTTAAACAATTCCGATGGAATGAAAGTTCTTTAAAGCGGACTTGCCCGATCTACTTCTTGATTTCTCGTAATACCGCTTCCAATGTCAACTCCTGTGCCGTGCGTGCCTGCTCCAGAGACACCCCCGGCCCAACATGAATAAAACCTGCCGCCGCACAATCGTTTGACTTTGCACAATTCTCATACTTCTTCTGATATCCCATCGCCAAACAGGCGATATAATTGCATAGAAAATCCCCCGGGTCCCCCTGCTCATCAATCCAAGCCTTTACTCCCAATTCTGCCTTATTCACCGCCGCCGCAATCTGCTCGGCCGGCAGGGTCGTGGAATAGGTCTTTCCAGCCCATGCCATCATCTCTAA
>JAFGQP010000103.1 GCA_016935635.1 Sedimentisphaerales bacterium | reverse complement strand
GGACAGACCGGCCATGGCGCGATTGGGCTGATCAGCAAGTGTGCGGAAATTCGCATCGATATAGGGGATCAGTTCATCGACCAGAACAGTCTGAAATGGTTTGATATCAAAATTTCTGAGACCGCCGATTTTCACTTCATTCGTCATACCATAGGTCATGACAATAATAATCGGCCTGCTTTTGCCTTCAGCAATCAGGTTGTCCATAATCAGATTGGTCCTGCCCTGGTTCGGCCAGCCATATTCATTTTCTCCCCAGCCATGCTGCAGGTACAGCACAGGATACCGTTTGGTTAAATCCGCGTCATAGTCGGGAGGGGTGTACACAAAGGCTCTGCGCGAGCTGCTGGTACTCTCTGAGGGGAACAGGATCTCACGAATCTGGCCATGAGGGACATTCTTGAGTGCGTAAAAATCCTGATCTTTGGCAGGAATATCGATGCCGCTGCCCCAGCGCATGGCACCATAAAAGTACAGACTGTTGGGATCAGGAACCGCGGCCCCGTCGATCCAGAGCTGATAATAGTGAAATCCTTCGTCCTGCGGATCCGAGTCACCGGTCCAGACACCGCTCGAATCTTTGGTTAGATCGTATTTTACAGCACTGATATCCAGCTGGACTTTCTGTGCCTCGGGCGCAGAAATACTGGCGCGGACCCGGCCTTCGGAATTGACCTGTGGAAACTGCCTGCCCGGCTGATTGGTGGATGCCGGCTGGAAGTCTTCTGCAACCGCTGCCTGGCCTGTCTGAGCAAAACACACCGGGACTGAACCGATCAGCAGGAACACAAATAAAACAGAAAAAAGTTGCTTCATAATTCTTCTCCTTTAGTCTTGAAACAGCAATTGGGCGAATTCATGCAAGCTGCGCCGCCAGCTCTGCCACTCGTGAGCCGTCATGGGTGAGACATAGAAATGGGTATTCATACCGGCTTCGCTGATTGCGTCGGTGTTCGCCCTGGGATCGCCGCCGAAACCCATTCTGCGGTTTTCGAGTTCCCGGCTGCCGTAGCTGATGAAAACCAGTTTGATTTTATCTTTAAAACCGGGCGCATTGTTCACATCCTCCATACTGATGCTGCCGCCGCTGAACATACCGACGTGTGAGAACACATCGGGGTGGGCGAGTGTGATAATACGGGTTTGCATGCCGCCCATGGACAATCCGGCCATGGCGCGGTGCTCCTGATCGGCCAGTGTGCGATAGCTGGTATCGACCATGGGGATGATATCTTTCAGTAAGGTCTTCATGAATCCGTCGGCCCAGCCTTTGGGAGGCCAACCTCCCTTAGGACGTTCACCTCTCTTGGGCCGGGGGACATTCTCGGGCCAGCGCCAGGTGCCATTGTCCATGACAATAATAAAGGATTTGGCCTTGCCTTCGGCAATCAGATTATCCATGATTAGATTGGTCCTGCCCTGATTGGGCCAGCCGGTCTCGTCTTCACCGCCGCCGTGCTGCAGGTACAGCACAGGATACCGTTTGGTTAAATCCGCGTCATAGCCGGGAGGTGTGTAAACGAAACAGCGGCGCATGCTGTTTTCGCTTTGTGAAAAATAGAGATGCTCACGTATCTGACCGTGGGGGACGTTCTTGAGGGCATAAAAATCCTGATCTTTGGCGGGAACATCGATACCGCTGCCCCAGCGGCCGGCGCCATAGAAGTACAGACTGCCGGGATCAGGAACCGCGGCCCCATCGATCCAGAGCTGGTAATAGTGAAAACCTTCATCCTGGGGATCCGAGTCACCGGTCCAGACACCGCTTTTGTCTTTGATCAGATCATATTTTACGGCGCTGATATCCAGCTGCACTCTCTGTGCCTCGGGTGCCGAAATGCTGGCACGGACCCGGCCTTCGGAATTGACCTGTGGAAACTGCCTGCCCGGCTGATTGGTGGACGCGGGTTTGAAGTCCTCCACAACCGCAGGCTGGTCCGACTGTGCGAGACATAGCGAACCTGAATAAGTGAACAGTAATACCATCAAAGCAGCAATAAGTCTTTTCAAAATTCTTCTCCTTTAATCTTAAAACAGCAATTGAGCGAATTCATAAAAGCTCCGCCGCCAGCTCTGCCATTCGTGAGCCGTCAGCGGAGAGATATAGAAATGAGCATTGATACCCGCTTCTTTGAGTGCATCGGTGTTCGCACCGGGATTGCCGCCAAAGCGGGCCATGCCGTTTTTGAGTTCGCGGCTGCCATAGCTGACGAACACGAGCTTGACTTTCTCTTTGAAACCAGGTGTATTGTTAACATCATCCATGCTGATGCTGCCGCCGCTGAATAAGCCAATATAGGCAAACCTGTCAAGATTTGCCAGTGTGACCTGTCTGGTAACCATACCACCCATTGAGAGTCCTGACATTGCACGGTGGGATTGTTCACTCAATGTCCTGAAATTGCCATCAATATAGGGTATCAAATCATTGATCATGACTTCTCTGTATGTATCAAATGAAAAGCGCGGCCGCGTACGTGCGGCTGGCGGTGTCTGTCTTTCCCCGGCAGGTCTCGGCCGGCGCGGTTCAGGGGGGGGTTCACCCGGCTTCAGGGCGGAACTGGTTTCCATCACAACGATAAATGGTTTGGCTTTCCCTTCGGCGATCAGGTTGTCCAGGATCACATTGGTTCGTCCCATTTCAATCCACACCCGTTCATCTTCACCGCCGCCGTGCTGAAGATAAAGCACCGGATAACGGATCGATGTGCTGGTTTCATATCTCGGCGGAATATAAATATAGACATGACGCCATGAATTGGTGACCTTTGAAAAATAATTTTCAATCAGCACCTGACCATGCGGCACATCCTGTATATCATAAAAATCGCCTTCCGGATCGGGAATTTCAAAGCCATTGCACATATGGCCATAGCCGATGAACGCGTTGGTGGCCGGATCCAGTACAATAGCATCATCAACAATCATCCAGTAGTTATGATACCCCTTATCCTGCGGTTCACTGGTATAGGTCCAGAACCCATCGTCACCTCTGACCATATCATATGGAACATTGGCAATGGAAACCTGCACCTTCTGTGCGTTGGGAGCCTTGAATTGCAATGTAACACGAGAATCAGCCTGAATAAGCGGATATTTGGCTCCATAGAGATTGTATGGTGAAGGATGCGCTGTGCCGGCAAGTTTGGAGCTGACTGAAACCTGACCAGCTTGGGCCAAACAAATTCTATTGACTGAAACGACAATTAGTAAAACACATAATAGTGATTGTCTCATTTTGAATTCTCCCTTATATAAATATTGAAAATATTTATAATTCGGCTTCTCCTGCCGATCGATGATTTTTGTGCCTGTCAGATAACCACTTTCATTTCCGAGCCCCTGTACCTGACTGTTTTTTCAATCTGTTTTGTCGCTTTGATACCTGTTCCATGGTCTGGCGAAACAACAACAATCCGGAATATTCTCTGATCCGGCATTCCCATGTAAGAACCCTGTCTTTCACAGATGGTTAAAACCCTCTCTTCATCATCCCATTTAAAAGCAATCGTGGAATACGTTCCATTCTCATATTTGTAATTATCGAGTTCATCTTCATACAGGATGAATTCGCCATTCGCGCCGGGATACACACGTATTTCAAGGTCATCCCATTTTTTCTCCATCGCATACTGCACATCCGGACCGACAGGTAATATGGATCCTGCTTTCACATACAATGGGATGATGTCAATCGGAACTTTTTTATTCAGCGTTTGTCCGCCTTTATATTTATCACCGGTCCAGAAATCAATCCAATCACTTCCTGCGGGCAGGTAAACTCCTTCGCTTTTTATTTTACTGAAATCTTCAACACGGGTGGTATCCTTTCCATTCACACGGATCTTTGAATACATCGCTCTCGTAACCGGACAAATCAGCAAAGATTTGCCGAACATGTACTCATCGTTGATATCCAGCGCCTGTTTATCCTGAGCAAAATCCATGACCAGGGCGCGCGTCATTGTGGACTGGTTTGCTGTCACATCCCATGAGACAGCATACGTATAGGGTAACAGACGGTAGCGCAGGCGAATCGCCTTTTCAATGGCATCATAAATCCGGTCCCCTTTTTGACCGAACTGATAAATCTCACGCGGGGCATCGGTTCCGTGCGAGCGCATCATGGGACAGAAGGCGCCGAACTGCATCCAGCGGGTATAGAGTTCACGGTAATCGGCATCAGCCAGTTTTTTCGGAAAATTCCAGAGGAAAAAACCGCCGATATCGCTGTTCCAGTAGGGAATGCCGCATATTGAAAAATTTAATCCGGCTGAAATTTGATTTTTAAGAGCTTCCCATGACGCCACCACGTCTCCCGACCAGGTATTGGCCCCACAGCGCTGCTGACCGGCAAATGCCGAACGTGTCAGAATAAATACCCGTTTATCGGATGTGACCGAACGCTGATGATCATATAAACCGCCCACCGTCATTAAAGGGAAAGCATTGCGTACTCTACGAAATGAACCAAGATGTGTTTTATTGTCAAAATCGGAAGGCTTGAAGTACATGTGATCCGGTTCCGATGAATCCATCCACCAGCCGTCCATACCTAGTGAAAAGATCCCCTGATTCAGATATTTCCAGTAAATATCACGGGCCTTTGGATTGTAAGGATCGTAAACCCTGACACCTGAAGGATAATCCATTCTGGGCGGCCATTTTTGAGAACCGGATGCCGGCCATGTGATAAAGTCCATAAGCGCGTCAATCTGATCCAGTTCTTTATATTGTTTTGTGTGAGGACCGAATGAATTCCAGATCGAGATAATCATATGCGCATTCAGATTGTGCACATCATCAACCATCTTTTGAGGATCGTAAAATTCGGTGTTGAGGAATTCCATGGCATTCCACAGATAATTATTCCCCCAGTACTGCCAGTCCTGAATAATCCCGTCGAGAGG
>JAFGQP010000102.1 GCA_016935635.1 Sedimentisphaerales bacterium | reverse complement strand
GAAGCATCGATTTTCGCGGAAAAATTCTCCCCCGGCCGCAGCGTAATCGAACCATTGCTGGTTTCCAGGTCGATGACGCTCGCAGCGGCGGTTTTATCAAACGTAACCTCAATATTGCCGTTGCTGCTGCGGGCCTGGATATCGTTTTGCGTATTCATGCAGCGTACATTGCCATTGCTGGTTCGGGCATTGACCGGCCCGGCAGTATCGGTCAGCGTGATGTTGCCGTTACTGGTACCCAAATCAATCCTCTGGCTGACCTTGCTGACCTGGATATTGCCGTTGCTGGTCTTCAGGTTCAGCTTGTTCTGGCCGGGCATGGTGATGTCCAGGCTGACCGAAATATGCTTTGCCAGCTCAGAATCCGGCTTTTTGATGTCAACCGTCATCCCCATATCCGACAGCTCAAGCACTATCTGAGTGCCGTCGGCCAGAGATTGGGCCTCTTCCTGTGTCTTTGCCCTGGCGGTAATATGAGCGGTTACGGTGCAGGTCGTGATATCTTGCCCTTGAACCGAGATGTTGCCGTTACTGGTCTGGGCATCCAGCAGCAAATCCGTTCCCATCTCGCGCGACACCGTCACGGTGTTTTCAGCCTTGGAGGGCAGATCATTGCAGGAATTGCAAATAATGATGCATCCGCTTGCCAATAATAGACTTGCAGCGATTCCGAACACACCTGTCTTTTTCATCTCATCATCCTTTTTTAGCGTCGTTTAATCAATAGACGGCCACAAATGTGCTTTTTTCCAAGAATCATCAAACTTATCGAAATTTTATAATACCAGAGATTGTCTGTCAAAAAAATTAGACAGATTCCCAAGCCTGAAAAAGTGCAAAACATTTCTCCGTAAATCCAGTATACATACTGACCCTGCTTGAAATGTTGAGATTCGGCGCGGCTGAGTACATCGGCTTCAACCACTTGCTTCTTATGCTTGCGGAATACATTATACCCGTTGGGTATCAGGCAATGGTTTCCCCAAAAGGAGGGTTGCTGTTTGTGCCGCAAACGGGTATGATACGGCCGGACGAGGGGATGCGATGTATCGTAATTGGATTAACAGCGGATTCTTATGCAGCAGCCTTGGATTAGATGGACATTGCCGTGCCTGCTGGCAGCAGCGGGTGTGGCTCTATTTTCAGTCTGGATATATCGTTATGTAGCGTTTTCGGTACCCTTGCGTCTGGCCGGGGCGGATAATCGTCCAGCGGCATCCGCCGCATCTGTCGGCGGGCCGGAAAACGGAACTCTCGAGACATTCGACGGCAAGGCCTCCGAAATCGCTGAATCCTGGCCTTTTTTCCGCGGCCCCAATTATGATGGTATTTATGCCGGCAAAACACCTCTTTTATCCGAATTTCCCGCCGCCGGCCCCGCAAAATTATGGCAGCTCCAACTCGGCGAAGGCTATGCCGGCGCTGCAGTTGCACAAGGGCGGGTCTATATTATTGATTACGATATGAAAAAACAGGCCGATGCAATTCGCTGCTTTGGTCTCGATGATGGTAAAGAAATCTGGCGCTATTCTTACCCGCTCAAAATCAAACGCAATCACGGCATGAGCCGCACGGTCCCGGCGGTTGCCGATGGCATTGTGGTGACGATGGGGCCCAAATGCCATGTCACGTGCCTGAAAGCAGATACGGGCGAATACCTGTGGTCGATGGATCTGATCCGGGACTACGATACCAAAGAACCGCTGTGGTATGCGGGGCAATGCCCCCGTATCGATAATGGCCGGGTCATTATTTCCCCCGGCGGCAAGGCATTGATGGTTGCCGTGGAGGCTTTAACCGGAAAGGTGATCTGGCAAGCCGACAATCCCGACAAATGGCAGATGACGCATTCGTCTATCCTGAGTACCCAGTTTTCCGGTAAAAAGATGTATGTCTATTGCGCCAGCGGCGGGGTGGCTGGAATCGAGCAGGAAACCGGCAAAGTCTTGTGGAAAACCGACCAATGGAAGATGACCACCAACGTACCCACGCCGGTGGATGTGGGAGATGGCAAGATATTTTTCTCTGCCGGATACAATAAGGGCAGCATGATGCTCCAGTTGGAACAAGAAGGTGAAACTATTGTTCCAAAAGTGCTCTTTACCCATAAAGCTAGTGTCTTTGGCGCCGACCAGCAAACGCCAATCTATTATAAAGGATACATCTATGGCGTCCGCCCCGATAAGCAGTTGGTCTGCATGGACTTGGACGGAAAAATCATCTGGACCAGTGGTTCAGCGAACAAATATGGACTTGGACCATACATGATTGCGGACGAAAAAATAGTTATTCTGGACGATGACGGCCTTTTATCAATGATCGAAGCCCGGCCCGACCAGTTCAGCCTCCTGACCCAAGCTAAAGTACTCGAAGGCCATGAGTGCTGGGGGCCGATGGCATTGGTCCAGGGCAGGCTGATTGTCCGCGACCTGACGACGATGGTCTGTGTGGATATCGCCGCACCATAAATGCTTTTCTATAAACGACTAAAACGCTATACGCAATACGACCGATTGGGAGATAGAGCGTGACCTGTAAAACAGGAAAGACCAACACCGGCCTTGTGGCAGGCATTGTCATTGCCGTTGCCATCATCCTGAGTATTGTGTCGGTTGTGCGCTATGATGCTACCGGCGAAATGGGCAATGGTCTTTCAATAGAATACCAGTATGATATCTCTGAATATGGGAAAATTCCGCTGGAAATGATTATTTATCAGCAGGTCGGCAAGCCACTCCCCACAGGTCTGAAGGCTTCACATTCTATTGCATTCAAAGACGGCATTTATGTTTCAGGTGATAAAAAAGTTGTAAAAATAAATAATACAGGAAATATAGAAAAAGAAATAACCCTTGAGTCCGCCCCAACCTGCCTTGCTGTCGATGACGAAGGGGTCGTGATTGTCGGTTCCGATGATACCATCACCATCTTTGACAAATCGGGAACCAAACGAACCCAATTTGTCGTCCCGCAGAAGAATGCTATTCTGAGTTCCATTGTCCTGAATGAAGGTCTGATTTTGTGTGCCGATGCTGTCAATGGCCTGATTTATCGTTACAATCAACAGGGCAGCCTCGTCAATATCATTGGACAGAAAGATCCGCAGAAAGAAGACCATACAGGTTTCGTGATTCCCAGTCCGTATTTTGATATTGCGATGGCCGCAGATGGCCTGCTGCGGGTGGTGGATCCCGGACGGCATGAAATTATCGCTTTTACGCTGGATGGTCATCGGGAATGGACTTGGGGCAAGACCTCGCCGAAAGTCGATGGTTTCAGCGGCTGCTGCAACCCGGTCAATATGGCCATCCTGCCCGATGGGTCGTTTGTTACGGCTGAAAAAGGACTGGTTCGCGTCAAGATTCATGATGCCGACGGACAGTTTGTCGGTGTAGTGGCTGGTCCTGACCAGCTGGAATGGCAGGGCCCGCTGGTGGTCTGTGATGCGCCCGAACAGTTCCAGAGCAGAGGTTTTGATGTGGCTGTCGATGAGACTGGCCGGATTTATATTTTGGATACGGTGAAAAATGTCGTTCGCATATTTGAAAAAAAACAATAACACAACGGTCTCCGATCGTCGGCAGTGGATTCGTTCCGCCCTGCGATGGGCCACCGTGGGCATGATGGCTGCGGCGACCGGCTTGCTGGTGCGCCGCAACGGGATCGACCTCAGCCGACAGACCTGCGCGGACCCCAAAGGGCTGGTTGGCTGTCGCGGATGCGGCCTGTTGAGTCATTGCGGCCATCCAAAGGCCCTGTCATTCAGGCAGAATAGCAGAGTACAGGAAGATAACTATGACGCAGCCCAATAAACCAATCAATCGGCGTGATTTCCTGCGGGATGGTCTGTGGGGGGCTTGTTTTGCCGGACTTGCCGGTACGGGGGCTGTTCTGGCCTCCAAAAGCAGCCAGCAGCGATTTGTCTGGCAGATTGACCCGGCCAAGTGCACCGCCTGCGGCAACTGCGCGACCTTCTGCGTCCTGCAGGAGTCGGCGGTCAAGTGTGTTCATGCCTACCAGATGTGCGGCTATTGCGATTTGTGCACAGGTTACTATCGTCCGGAACCGTCGGCGCTGGATACGGCGGCCGAGAATCAGCTCTGTCCGCGCGGAGCCATCATCCGGACGTATGTAGAGGACCCGTATTTTCAATATACCATTGACGAGTCGCTGTGCAACGGTTGCGGCAAATGTGTCAAAGGCTGCGCCGCTTTCGGCAACGGCTCACTGTTTTTACAGGTACGGCATGACCTCTGTGTCAATTGCAACGAGTGCGCGATTGCGGCGGCTTGCCCTGCTCAGGCATTCAAACGCGTGCCCGCCGATAAGCCTTATCTGCTGAAAGGCCAGGGATGAAACGGCATAGTGGATGGATTGGTTTGATGCTGATGCTGTCGATGACGGCATGGGGCGTGCAGCGGTTTCCGCCGCCTCAGTTTGAGTCGGGTTATCAGATTCCCCAGACAACGACCCCGATGCCGCATCCGCCGATACGGGATGTAATCGATAGTGCTGTGTTTCTGGTTGCCCTGGGCATGGCTTCCTGGCTGACACTAAAAAAACGCAGCCGTAAATGGATCGTCGGACTGATGCTGTTTTCGCTTTTTTACTTTGGTTTCTTCCGTAATGGCTGTGTCTGTTCGGTGGGCTCTATCGGCAATATTGCACTGGCTGCATTCAACTCCGAATATACCCTGCCCGCGGTGGTGCTGGTATTCTTTCTGGCGCCGCTGGTCTTTACGCTGTTTTTCGGACGGGGATTTTGTGCGGCTGTCTGCCCGCTGGGGGCGATGCAGGATATCGTCCTGATTCGCCCGGTACGTGTGCCCGAACCGCTGGAAGCGGCACTGCGGCTGCTGGCGTATGTCTATTTGGCTTTTGCGGTGCTGTTTGCGGCTACCGGCAGTCTGTTTGTCATCTGCCGCTACGATCCGTTTGTCACGTTTTTCCGCTTCAACGGTAACTGGAACCTGTGGGTGCTGGGTATCAGTTTTCTGCTGATATCGCTGTTTGTCGGCAGGCCTTATTGCCGCTTTCTGTGTCCCTATGGGGTGATTTTGCGGCAGCTGAGCCGGATTTCCCGATGGCGTGTCAAGATTACGCCGGATGAATGCATTCAATGCCGCCTGTGTGAACAGGCCTGTCCGTTCGGGGCAGTGGTCAAACCCTCCAAACCTTTGCCGCCGGCCGAGAACGCCCGCAGCAAACGCACGATTGCATTTTTGATTGTGCTGCTTCCGATCTTGGCGGCGTTGGGCGGCTGGATTGGCTCAGCGATGCATCCGACGCTAGCCAGGGCCCACCCGACGGTGCGGCTGGCCAATCGGATCGATGCGGAAATGGCAGGGCTGGTCCAGGGACAAACCGATGCCAGCGAGGCCTTCCGGGCCAGCGGCCAGGATGTTCAATTGCTGCGGCTGGAGGCGGTATCCATTCGCTATCGGTTTTGGGTTGGAGGCATGATGGCTGGAATCGCGCTGGGTCTGATTGCTGGGGGCAAGCTGATTGCCTCGGCGGTCCCGGTGGTGCGAAAGGAATACGAGGCCCATCGGGCGGGCTGCTTTGCCTGCGGCCGGTGTTTTGCCTATTGCCCGGTCGAACAGAAGCGACGAATCGATCAATCAATCATGAATACGAAATGACTATGGATTACATTGATAATACACAAATAAAGATGCGGCCGCTGTATCAGGGGCTGATGGGCTGTTCGGTGGTAGCGGCGGTGCTGGGCGTGGTTGCCGCGGTGCTGCTGGCAGTGGCGGGCTATCAGATTCGAGTAACTGACCCGGCCCAGGCCGACCTGCTGCAAAAACACAAAGAACAATTGCAGACCCGGCCGTCCGACCAGGCCCTTGCTGAGCAGATTCGTCAGATGGATGCCGACATTCGCCGCAATGAATTACGTCGCCAGCAATTCATCCACACCGGCACGATTTATCTGGCCGGCAGCATCGTCATCGCGGCGGTTTGCTTTATTGCGGCCCGTTCGATGCTCAAGCCCGCTCCGGTTGTGCCGACAGCGGATAGCTGCCCCGCCGAACAGATTCAGCGGGCGCGACAGACGCGCCTGGTGGTTACGGTAACGCTTGCGCTGCTGGGTGCGGTGGGGTTGTATGCGGCTCTCACTGCCCGGCCAAAACAAGCCGATACGCAATCACAACCGCATTCTCAATCCTCCGCAGTTGAGGCTGTGGACTGGGCCGAAGTGGTGGCTCAGCAATGGCCGTCTTTCCGCGGGCCGTGGGGTGATGGCGTCTGCCGAATGCCGGATATTCCATCGGTATGGAATGAAAAAGAAAACAAAGCGATTGTCTGGAAATCCGAAGTTCCGCTGCCGGGTTTCAGTTCGCCGATCGTCTGGGACGATCGAGTTTATTTGACCGGCGCCACAGAGACTGAACAGAAATTATTTTGTTACGATGCCAAAGACGGCAAGCTGTTGTGGACCGGCCAGATCCAGCCCGACGGCACCGCTGGACGCGAGGCCCCCAATATCATGGAAGATACCGGCTTTGCCGCCAATACTCCCGCGACTAACGGCAGCCGTATCTGTGCAATCTTTGCCACCGGCGATATCGGCTGTTTTGACCGCGATGGCAAAATCCAGTGGCAGAAGGCCCTCGGTGTTCCCGAAAGTGCCTACGGTTATGCGACCTCGCTGGCAGTGTTTGAAAATAAAATCATTGTGCAGTTCGACCAGGGCAGCGAGGAAGGGCTCAGCGAAATCCTGGCGTTCAATAGTGCCGATGGTGCCATCCTCTGGCGAACCAAACGCCCGACGCCCAATACCTGGACCTCGCCGACGATAGTCAAGACCGATAAAGGCTATCAGATTCTGACCAGCGGCTCGCCGTGGGTGATGGGTTATGACCCGGCCACCGGACAGGAACTCTGGAGGGCCTCGTGTCTGGGCAGCGACATTGCCCCGACGCAGATTCTGGCCGCCGGACTGGTTGTAGCCCTTCAGCCGTATGACAAGCTCTATGCTTATCGTCTGGATAACGCCGGCGGTGATGTAACCGAATCCGCCAAGGCCTGGGATGGCCCGGGCGATATGCCCGACATTGCCAGCCCGGTCAGTAATGGCGAGCTGGTCTGGACCCTGACGGTCTCGGGCGGGCTGAGCTGTTTTGACCTGGCCGACGGCAAGGAGGTTTATGTGCAATCACTGGACCTGGAATGTCATGCCTCTCCGGTTCTCGTCGGTGACAAGCTTTATATTCTGGGCCAGGACGGCCAGATGATTATCGCGCAGGCCGGCCGGACGTATGAAGAGCTGGGCCGCAACATTATCGATGAAGAATGTTATGCCTCACCGGCCTTTGCCCCGGGGCGGATGTTCCTGCGTTCAACCAAAAGCCTGTATTGCATCGGGAAGGTGGATTAGTGCCGCAGTGTGATTTACAACCGATTGAAGCGATTCTGACCCGCACCGGTACCGGCCAGGAAAAGACGCTGGCCATCCTGCAGGCGATTCAGCAGCAGTACGGCTATCTGCCGACTGAAGCGATTGAGGAAGTCTGCCGCCGGACAGGGACTCGTCATGCCGACATCTGGGGCGTGGCGACCTTTTATGATCAGTTTCGCCTCACTCCGGCCGGCAAGCATACCATCCGAGTCTGCGTCGGGACCGCCTGCCATGTCAAGGGAGCCGAGCGGGTCTATGAGGCTTTCCGGCGACAATTGCAAATCGGTCCGAACCAGGATACCGATAAAGATTATCTGTTCACCGTCGAAAAGATTGCCTGCCTGGGCTGCTGTACACTGGCGCCGGTGGTGCAGGTAGATCACAAGGTCTATGGCCCGGTACGTCCGGAGGCTGTGCATGAGATTCTGGAGGCGACCCTGCGTGAAGCCGATGCTGAATCATCCCCATCGGGCAGCAGCCAAAGCAAGGCTGCCCCGCAGGCTCCGGTGGAATTGCGGATCGGCGTCGGCTCCTGCTGTGTGGCCGGCGGCAGTATGGATGTCCGCCGACAACTGGATCAGACTATCGCAAAAATGGGCCTGTCCGACAGTGTGGTCATCAAGCCCGTCGGCTGCGTGGGCATGTGTCATCAAACCCCGCTGGTGGAAATCGTGGATACCGCCTCTGCCAAAACCAGCGGCGAGATTTTATACACCAAGGTCTCTCCGGCGGAGGCCGGACGGATTGTCAAGCGGCATTTCAAACCCAAAGGATTCTGGCGTCAGGTGCGGATGGCCGCCGATGATGCACTCGATGGATTGCTCGAAACCGAATCGAGACCACTGGTTCAGCGAGCCGTGCGGGATGGGGAAATCTGCACCTTTCTCGGCGGCCAGCAGCGCATCGCCACCGAATACTGCGGACGACTCAATCCGCTGGATATGGATGAATACCTGCATCATCAGGGCTGGCAGGGCTTGCAGCAGGCCAGTCGGATGTCCCCCGATGCCATCATTGATCGGGTTATCGAGTCCGGCCTGCGCGGCCGCGGCGGCGGCGGATTTCCGACCGGCCGCAAATGGCAGCTTACCCGGCAGGCCCGGGGCAATCCGAAATATATTGTCTGCAACGGCGACGAGGGCGACCCCGGCGCGTTCATGGACCGAATGATTCTGGAAAGTTATCCGTATCGTGTGCTGGAAGGCATGGCCATTGCCGCCCGGGCTATTGGCGCCAGGGAAGGCGTTTTATATATTCGTGCCGAGTACCCGCTGGCAGTCCAGCGAATTCGGGCCGCCATTGAGATTTGCCGGGAGCGAGGTTTGCTGGGAGATTTGACTCTGTCGATTATGGAAGGAGCGGGGGCGTTTGTCTGCGGCGAGGAAACCGCGCTTTTGGCATCCATCGAAGGCAAACGCGGGATGCCGTCCCTGCGTCCGCCGTACCCGGCCGAACAAGGCCTGTGGGATAAGCCCACGCTGATTAATAATGTCGAAACCTACGCCGCGATTCCGTGGATATTCCGCAGCGAACCCGGGGCCTATTCATCCATCGGCACCGCCGGCAGCAAAGGCACCAAGGTCTTTGCCCTGACCGGCAAGGTTGCTCGCGGGGGACTGATTGAAGTGCCGATGGGCATGACCATTCGCCACATTGTCGAACAAATTGGCGGCGGCGTTGCCGGCGGAGCCAAATTCAAGGCCGTCCAGATTGGCGGGCCATCGGGCGGCTGTGTGCCTGCGTCTCTGGCTGATACGACGATTGATTATGAATCCCTGCTGTCTGTGGGAGCCATGATGGGGTCCGGCGGCATGGTCGTGCTGGACGAAAACGACTGCATGGTCGATATTGCCCGCTATTTTCTGGAATTCACCCAGGCCCAGTCCTGCGGCAAATGCACCTACTGCCGCGTCGGTACCAAACGAATGCTTGAGATGCTGACGGATTTGTGCCGGGGCAAGCCGTGCGACCTGGATGCACTGGAAAACCTGGCCAGGCAAATCAAATCCGGCAGCCTCTGCGGACTGGGTAAAACTGCGCCCAATCCGGTTTTGTCAACGCTGCACTACTTTCGTGAAGAATACGAGGCTCACAAGCATGGTCATTGCCCGGCCGGCAAGTGCAGGGAGCTGATTCGTTATGTGATTAATGATAACTGCATTGGCTGTACGCTCTGTGCCCAGCGCTGCCCGGTCGGGGCGATCAAGCCTGAGCCATATCGCAAGCATCGTATTGACTACGAAAAATGTGTGCGATGCGGAACCTGCAAAGCGGTCTGTCCGGCCAAAGCCGTGGATGTGGAGTCTTGAGCGATGACGCATCATGATAACCTGATCGAGTTGACGATTGACGGCCGCTCCGTCCATGTGGAACGGGGAACGACGGTCCTGCAGGCGGCGGCCAGGCTGGGGATTGTGATTCCCACGATGTGCTTCAAGTCCGGCTGCACGCCATCGACAAGCTGCATGGTCTGTGTCGTGGCGATGGAACGGTCGGGGGCGCTGATTCCATCCTGCGGGGCCCAGGCACAGGAAGGGATGCGGATTCGCACCGATACCCCGCAGGTTCTGGCTGCACGCCAGTCGGCAATCGCTCTGCTGCTCAGCGAACACGCCGGCGATT
Source organism: Sedimentisphaerales bacterium (assembly GCA_016935635.1). Taxonomy (GTDB): domain Bacteria; phylum Planctomycetota; class Phycisphaerae; order Sedimentisphaerales; family Anaerohalosphaeraceae; genus Anaeroglomus. The sequence continues at coordinate 1,072 of JAFGQP010000102.1, read as the reverse complement.
GCCTGGGGCCTTGTCAGCGGGGGTGTCCTGCCCAGATGGATATCCCGCAGATGCTGCGGCAGATTGCCTCCGGCCAGCTCGGCCAGGCCATCGCAACCATCAAAGCCGACATTGCTCTGCCGGCTGTTCTGGGTCGAATCTGTCCGGCGCCCTGCGAAAAAGTCTGCCGCCGGGCGGGACATGATGCGGCGGTATCGATTTGTCTTTTGAAACGCTTTGTCGCCGATTGGGATTTAGCCGCGGCTAAACCGTATCGTCCGCAGTGTATATCGTTAACAGGTAAAAAAGCGGCCATCATTGGCGCCGGGCCGTGCGGACTGGCCGCGGCATATTATCTGGCCGTCTCAGGTATCGCATCGGTCGTTTTCGATAAGAATCCTCAGCCCGGCGGAATGTTGACAGCGATAGACAAAGACACGTTGCCGCCGGAGGTACTCAGGGCGGAAATCGATAACCTGCTGTCGCTGCCGGGGATAGAGTTCAGGGGCAATAGCGAGATTGGCCGCACACTGTCTTTCCAGCAGCTCGCTTCGGAATTTGATGTGGTATTTGTGGCTATCGGCAAAACCGACGGCAATTCTTTGGGGCTTGAGGCGACGGAAAAGGGAATTAAGGTGGGTCCGAAAAATTATCGCATCGGCCAGACCCCTGTCTTTGCCGGCGGTGAAGCCATTGGCCGCAGACGCCTGGCCGTCCGGGCGGTTGCTGATGGCAAAGAAGCGGCCATCTCGATCGTGCAATTATTATCCGGCAAAGCCGTTACAGGCGTTCACGAACGGTTTAACAGTCGCCTGGGCCAGCTCGCCGAAGGCGAAATGCAGCAGTTTCTTGCGACGGCCCAAACCGGTCCGCGTCGTACACCTCCCAAACCCGGCGATGGATTGTCGCCCGACGATGCCGTGGTGGAATCGAAACGATGCCTCGGCTGTGACTGTCTCAAAAAGGAAACCTGTATTCTTCGAGAGCTTGCTGAAACATATCATGTTCGCCAGCAGACTTACAAAGGGGATCGTAAACCCTTTACCCGCCAGACGACGCCATCCGGCCTCGTGTTTGAGCAGGGCAAGTGCAT